>QHVP01000305.1:0-2612 GCA_003222295.1 Acidobacteriota bacterium
CGACGGCCGCGGAGAGTGGGTTCATCGTGACGGCGCCCGGCAGATCGAGGTGGTAGAGCCGCGCAAGCGCGCGCGTCGTGCCGCACGCCATGCAGGGCAGCCCGGTCACGGCCTTGAACGCGCATAACGTGACGCTGAGGTGGTCGAGATGCAGCAGCCCCACCGCGGCGGCCATGACCACCCCGCAGGCGAGGAAGATCGCGCCCAGGGGCGTCGCGCCCGGGCGCGCGACCAGTCTCATCCCCTCACCTCATGCGCCCGAGCGCGCCGGCCAGGCCGAACGCCGCTACCGCGGCCAGGCCCGCGCAGCAGCAGCAGATGAGGACGAAGGGGACGAGCACCGCCGTCGCCGACTTGCCGCGGCTGATCCCGTGTGCCTCGGACAGGCCGATCACGAGGAGGACGAGCGCGTACACGAGCCCCACCAGTCCGCCGCAGCCGGGGATGATGTTGAAGATCGAGGCGGCCTGGCTGTAGCAGGCCACGCGGAACGTGGCCTCGAACCCACGCTGCGCGCCGCCGAGGGCGAGCAGGACGAGGTGGAAGATTCCCGCGCTCACGAAGAGCCCGATCACGATGAACAGGGGACCCAGGATCAGGTTCATGACCAGCCCGACCCCGCCCTGCATGAAGCCGGCGAGCCGCTCGAAGTCGCTGCCGCCCATGCGCGACAGCCTGGACGTGAGGACGCTGCGGAACACCATATTGTAGATCGTGGAGGCAAAGAGCCCGATGTAGCCGACGATGACGGCGTACAGCAGCGGGTCGCCGATCCCGCCCGTCGCGGGCATGGACCGGAAGAACGCGGTCGGCTGCGAGAGGACCTGCTTCGTCGTCTCGATCAGGGCATTGACGAAGCCGATCTGGCTGCGGCGCTCCCATGGCGTCTGGCCTCCCGGAGGTGGCGCCCCGTAGCCCCCTCCGGCGGGCGGATACGAAGGCGGAGGGTACCCGGGCGCCCCGACCACCGCCGCGAGGTCGGCGCCGCAATTGGGACAGAAGCGCTCCGGCGGCTCGGGAAGGATCGCCTGGCAATTGGGGCACTGCGTCATCGTTGCCTCCCGGTGTCTTCAGCCGCTGCAGCACGCGCAGTCTAGGGCCCGCCTCTCCGCGCGGTCAAGGGACGCCATGCAGTAGAGTAGTCGGTCATGCCGCCCGTCACCGTCGAGACCGTGGATCACGTGGCCCGCCTCGCCCGCCTGTCCCTCACCGCCGAGGAGCGCGAGGCCTTCGCACGCCAGCTCGACCAGGTCCTGGCCTACGCGGAGTCGATCCAGGCCCTGGACACGACCGGCGTCGAGCCCATGAGCCACGCCGCGGCCCGCGAGACCTTCCGCGAAGACGTCCCGCGCCCGAGCCTGCCCCGCGAAGCCGCCCTGGCCGCCGCGCCTGACGCGGAGGACGGCCTCTTCCGCGTCCCCCGCGTGCTCGGCGGATGAGCGACGCGCGGCCGGGAGCGGCCGAGATCGCACGGCGCGTGGCCGCCGGCGAGACCTCCGCGGAAGCGGTCACCCGCGAGCACCTCGATCGCATCGCCCAGCGGGACGTGGGGCTGGAGGCCTTCCTCACCGTCACCGCCGACCGCGCGCTGGCCCAGGCCAAGCGGGTCGATGCCGCCATCGCAGGCGGAGCCGCGCCCGGCCCCCTCGCGGGTGTGCCCGTCGCCGTCAAGGACCTGCTCGACATCGAAGGCGTCGTCACCACCTGCGGCTCGCGCATCCTGGAGGGATATCGCCCGCCGTTCACGGCGACCGCGGTGGCACGGCTGGAGGCGGCGGGCGCGATCGTGGTCGGCAAGACGAACATGGACGAGTTCGCGATGGGCTCGTCGACCGAGAACAGCGCGTACAAGGTCACGCGCAACCCGTGGGACCGCGCGCGCGTGCCGGGGGGATCCTCGGGCGGCTCCGCGGTCGCGGTGAGCACGGGGATGGCGGCGCTCGCCCTGGGCACCGACACCGGCGGGTCCATCCGGCAGCCCGCCGCGCTGTGCGGCGTCGTGGGCCTCAAGCCGACCTACGGGCGGGTGAGCCGCTACGGGGTCGTGGCGTTCGCGTCCTCCCTGGACCAGGTCGGACCTTTCGGGCGAACGGTGGAGGACGTCGCTCTCGCCGCCCGCGCCATCTGCGGGATCGACACTGCCGACGCGACCAGTGCCCCGGTCGAGGTGCCCGATTTCCGGGCCGCCTTCGCCGCGGGTGCGGCCGGACTGCGCGTCGGCGTGCCCTGGTCGTTCCTCGAGAAGGGCGTGGACGCCGGCGTGATGGCGGCGTTCCGGCGGGCCCTGACCGATCTCGAGGCGGCCGGCGCGCGCACGGTCGAGGTGATGCTTCCCCACGCGCCGCATGCCGTGGCCACCTACTACATCGTGGCCACCGCGGAAGCCTCGAGCAACCTCGCCCGCTTCGACGGCGTCCGCTATGGGCTCCGCGTCCCCGCCCGCGATCTGCAGGGCATGTACGGCGAGACGCGGGACCGCGGCTTCGGGGCGGAGGTGAAGCGCCGCATCCTCCTCGGCACCTTCGTGCTCTCCGCGGGCTACTACGACGCCTACTATCTCCGCGCCCAGCAGGTGCGCACGCTGATCCGGCGCGATTTCGAGGGCGCCTTCC
>QHVP01000305.1:2804-12028 GCA_003222295.1 Acidobacteriota bacterium
TGTGGCCGGGTCGGCGGTCAGCTTTTGCCGTCTACGAACGAACGGAAGCTACGCCCCGGGCGCTGCCTGCGCCGCGTGCGCGGCACGCCGCTCGAGAAAGCGGCGCAGCAGGAAGTATCCGACGAGCCCGCAGGCCACGCCCAGGATGGTGTTTCCCAGCAGGAACGGCCAGACATAGCGCCGGAGAGTCGTCCACAGGCCCTGGAGGAACGCCCAGCCTGTGAGTTCCCAGTCGATCGTGTCCAGGCCATCCCTCGATATCCCCAGCAGCAGGCAGCCCAGGCTGGTGCCGGCGAGGTAGATAGGGGCCAGCGTCCACGGGTTGTTGAGATACGTGCCCAGCAGGATGGCCACGCGATTGAGACGGAAGAAGAACGCGACCAGCAGCGCGATCCCCATGTGGATGCCGAGGAAGGGCGAGAACGCGATCAGCACTCCCACGCCGAAGGCCAGCGCCGTGCGATGGGGCGTGTCTTCGATGTGCAGGAGGGCCTGCAGGATCCGGCGCAGCCCCTGAGTCATGCCTCCGCGCTGGGATCCGACCGCCGGCTCCCCGGGTCCTTGAAATGCTCGTGCGACTTGGGCCGCAGACGTTTCATCCGGTCGCCGAACTTCATGGAGAGTCCGGGCGGCCCCGCGGCGAACTCGCCCACCGCCGTCACCGGCAGGTCCCATACCACCGCGACGTCCTTGAGCCGGTCCAGGGCGTCCGGCGGCACCGCCAGCAGGAGCTGATAGTCCTCCCCGCCGTGCAGCGCGACCGAGAAAGCGTCCGTCCCGCCCTCCTTCTCGAGCTGCGCCGCGCAGGGATCAACGGGCAGGGCCGAGCCGTCGACCCAGGCGGAGACGTCGCTCGCGTGGCACAAGGTGAGGAGGTCTCCGGAGAGGCCGTCCGATAGATCCATGGCCGCGTGCACGATGTCGTGCTCGGCCAGCGCGCGCCCGAAGGCCAGGGGCGGGGTGGGATCGAGCTGGGCCCGGAGGCACGAGAGCAGGGAGTCCGGCGCCGCGCCCGCCCAGGTGCCGGCTTCGCCGAGGATCCCCTCTGCGCCCAGGCGCGTGCCCTTGAGGAGGAAGCTCAAGCCCGCCGCGGCGCCGCCCAGCATGCCGGTCACGACGACGAGGTCTCCGGGCTGCGCTCCCTCGCGGCGGAGCAGGCGGTCGCCCTGGCCGAGCAGGGTGACGTCGATGGTGAGCGGACCCGGAGTCGAGGAGACGTTGCCGCCGACCACGCTGACTCCCGTCTCCGCCGAGCGCTCGAGCAGCCCGTCATAGAGGCTGTCCACGAATTCGACGGTGGTGTCCGGAGGGAGGCAGAGGCTCACGACCGCGAACCGCGGGATGCCGGCCATGGCCGCGATGTCGGAGAGGCTGACGGTGAGGGCCTTGCGGCCGATGAGGTTCGCGGGACCCCATTCGCGCCGGAAGTGCACACCTTCCACGAGGACGTCCGTGGTGACGAGCGTCAGAGCGCCCGTCTCGACTGCCGCCGCATCGTCGCCCACACCCACCAGCACGCCCGGTCCGACGGGGATGCGCGACCGGAGGTGCCTGACGAGCCCGCGCTCCCCGACCTCGGCCATGGTAGCGGCGCGATCGAGGGCGGTGCCCACCGCGGAATCGCTCATGCGCGGAGAGTGTAACTCAGGGCCAGATCGGCTGAACGGACGGAGAGGGAGACGGAGACGGGAACGGGGATGGGCAACGAATCGCCATGCACCGATCGAAAGGGCAAGCAGCGAGCGAGGGATTCACTCCCGAGCGAGCGGCAGGGGGTAGCCCGAAGGGCGTAGGGGGTTGCGTTCAGCCGAATTGAGGAGCAACCCCCTGAAAAGGTAAAGGCCCCCCGCCGGTGCCGTGTGGATGAGTGACCTGAACCTGGTCACAAGGTGGGAGTCCTGCGCGCGGAGCGACATCCGGACCCCCTGATTGACGACGTTGGTTCAGGGGTTACTAGTCCATCACGAACACTGCAGGGGACCGACGAAATGATAGCGTTCCCGGCCGATCCCGGCAAGGGAAAAAGGACGAGCGACCGCGGTTATTCGCCGAGGACGCTCGTGAGCTCGCGCACGAGGCTTTCCGCGCGCCGCGCCGCCTTCTCGTCGGCTTCACGGACCTGGCGCCGGAGGCGGAAGCACTCGTCCGCGATGTTGAGGGCGGCCAGGACGGCCACGCGCACGGAGTCGACGGCGCCCGCGGTCTTGCTGACCTCGTGCATCTGCGCATCCACGTGGGCGGCCAGCTCCTCGACGTAGCCGGGATCCGCGCCTGCCTTGACGGTATAGGTCTGGCCGAAGATCTCGATATGGACGGTGCCCGTGCTGCTCACGCTCTTGTCGGCCATGACCGTGTGCGCCTCCGGCCGGGATTATAGGCCGGGGCTACTCCAGGCCGTCCAGGACTTCCATCAATCGCGCGATGCGGATGCGGACTTCCTCCCGCTCCTGGCGCAGGCTCCTCAGCTCCTGCTCGGCGCTGGCGAGCTTGCGCGCGCCTTCGGCGGCCTTGCGCGCGTCGTCGCTGGGGGGCACCGGCGTCTTCTCCGCCGCCTGCAGCGCCTTCTGGAGGTCCTGCACGCGCGTGCGCAGCTCGGGCAGCTCCTGCTCGAGCCGCTGGGCGCGCTGGCGAACCTCCGGAAGCTCCTGCTCGAGGCTCTGGTTCCGCTGCCGCAGCTCGCGCACGAGCGCCGCCGCCTTGCGCACCTTGTCCTCGAGCAGCGAGAAGCTGTCCATGCCCGCCCTCACTCTCCCCGGATGTCCCAGCCCCGCGCGCGCAACGCGGCGACGATCGCGTCCACCGAGGACTGGACCTCGTCCCCGGTGAGGGTGCGCGCGGGGTCCTGGTAGGCCAGGGCCACCGTCAGGCTCACCCGCCCCGCGGGCACTGGAGGCCGATCATACTTGTCCACGACCTGAACCTCACGCAGCAGCGGACCCGCCGCCCGTCGGATCTCCGCGAGGACATCCTCCGCGGGGACGGCGGCCTCGACCACCACCGCCACATCGCGCTCCACCGCCGGGAACCGGTCTAGGGCGCGCACGCGGATGGACGCCCCCAGGTCGAAGCGCGCGGGGTCGAGCTCGGCGACGAGGGGAGCCTCCTTCAGCTCCAGGCGCGCCACGAGGTCGGGGTGCAGAAGGCCCACGTATTCCGTCGGACGTCCCGGCCGCAGCGGCGCGAGCTGCGCCGACTGATTCGGGTGCAGCACGGCGTCCCACGATGGTCCCGCCAGCGGCTGGAAGTCGGGCCGGGGCACGCCGAACCGGATGGCCAGGAGCTCGACCAGACCCTTGACGTCGTAGAAGTCGACGGCGCGCGCGGCGGCCGACCAATGACCGGGCGCCCGACCCGCGAGGAGCAGCCCCAGCCGGAGCTCTTCGGGAGCCGCCTCCGGGAAGGCGCGATCGAGCCCGAAGACACGCCCCAGCTCGAACAGGCGCACGTCGTGGCGTCCCTGGCGAAGGTTGGTGCGCAGGGCCGACAACAGCCCGGGGAAAACGGTCGACGGACGGAGCACGGCCTGCTCCGCGCTGAGGGGATTGGCCAGACGCAAGAGCGGCGGTGCGGGACCCGGCCCTCCATCCACGGAGACGAAGGAGTACGTGATGACCTCGATGAGGCCCGCCCCGGCCAGCAATTCACGGACCTTGCGGTCCCGCCGCTGCGTGGGACGGAGGCCCTCGACCCGCGCGCTGGGCGGGATCGTGGAAGGGATCCGGCCCAGACCGTGGTGGCGCGCGATCTCCTCCACGAGGTCGATCTCGCGCGTGACGTCGCCGCGCCAGGTGGGCACGTCCACCGTCCAGGCCTCGCTCGGCTCGCCGACGGCGAATCCCAGACCGCTCAGGATCCGACGAGACTCCGAAACGGCGACGGGCGCGCCCAGGACGGAGGTGATGCGGCCCGGGCGCAGGGAGACGCGTGTGCGCGGCCGTGGCGCCACGTAGCGGTCGATGAGGCCTGGACGCGCCGTGCCCGCGCCGATCTTGGCCAGGAGGTGCGCAAGGCGCGCGAGGGCCACCGGCGGCGCCTCCGGGTCCGCGCCGCGCTCGAACCGGTGCGAGGCCTCCGTGTGCAGGCCCAGCGCCTTGGCCGCGCGGCGGATGGACGGCGGATCCCAGTACGCCGCCTCCAGCGCGACCGTGCGCGTCGAGTCCGAGACCTCGCTCGAGGCCCCGCCCATGACGCCGGCCAGCCCCAATGCCCCGCGCGCGGCGCCGATCACGCCGATCCGCCCCTGGAGCGTGCGCTCCTGGCCGTCCAGCGTGAGCAGCTTCTCACCCGGCCGCGCCCAGCGGACCACGATGCGCGCCTCCGGCATCCTGGCCAGGTCGAACGCGTGCATGGGTTGCCCCATCTCGATCATCACGTAGTTGGTGAGGTCCACCACGTTGTCGATGGGGCGCACCCCGACCTGCTCGAGACGGCCACGCAGCCAGGCCGGGGACGGCCCGACGCGGACGTCGAGGACGCGCCCGCAGAAGCGCGGGCACAGCTCCGGCGCCTCGACGTCGATGGTCCAGGCCCCGGAAGCGGGAGGTCCCTCCTCGCGGATGTCGACGGGCAGCGGCCGCAGCGCGCTGCCGTAGAGCACCGAGACCTCTCGGGCCACTCCGTAGACGTTCATGCAGTCCACGCGGTTGGTGGTGACGTCGAGGTCGAGGACGGCGTCGTCGCCCTTCCCTTCGATGCCGTCGACGGCGAGGCCGGCCAGGGTGAGGTCGTCGGCCAGACGGGGGACCTCGGCCGTGAAGTCCACGAACTCGCGCAGCCAGCCGATGGGGACCTTCATCCCGGGAACTGCTCCAGGAAGCGCAGGTCGTTCTCGTAGAAGAGGCGGATGTTGTCGATGCCGTGCCGCACCATGGCCACCCGCTCGATGCCGAGGCCGAAGGCGAAGCCGGTGACCTCCTCGGGGTCGTACACGACGCGGCCCAGCCGCGCGTTCACCGCCTCGAACACCGCCGGATGCACCATGCCCGAGCCCATGATCTCGAGCCACCCCGTCTGCTTGCACACGCGGCAGCCCTTGCCCCCGCAGACCACGCAGCCGAGGTCCACCTCGACGGAAGGCTCCGTGTACGGGAAGTACGAGGGCCGGAAGCGCACCGGGAACTGGGCCCCGAAGAGGGCGTGCAGGAAGGCTTCGATCGTGCCCTTGAGGTCGCCGAGGGTGATGCCCTTCCCCACCACCAGCCCTTCGATCTGCTGGAACATCGGCGAGTGCGTGATGTCGTCGTCGCGGCGATAGACCTTGCCCGGGCAGATGATGCGGACATCCGGCGGATGCGGGTTCGACAGCATGTAGCGGATCTGCCCGGTCGACGTGTGCGTGCGCAGGAGGAGCCCGCCCTCGGCCAGGTAGAACGTGTCCTGCATGTCCCGCGCCGGATGGTCGGCCGGCATATTGAGGGCCTCGAAGCAGTGGTAGTCGTCCTCCACCTCCGGCCCGTCGAAGATCTCGTAGCCCATGGCCAGGAAGATGTCTTCCAGGTCCTCGCGCGCCGCGGTCAGGGGATGGCGGCGTCCGTGAGGCGGCCGGCGGCCGGGGAGCGTGATGTCGAGGCGCTCGCGCGCGAGACGCTGCGCGGTCGAATCGCTGGCCGCCCGATCCCTGGCCGCGTCGAGGCCGCTCTCCACGTGCGTCTTGAGCTCGTTGAGCTCCTGGCCCGCGACCCTGCGCTCTGCGGGGCCGAGCGCTCCCAGGGCCTTCATGAGGGCCGTGATCGCGCCCGCCTTGCGGCCCAGGTAGCGGTCGCGGAGCGCCTGCAGGGCGGAGGCGTCCCCCGCCGCTTTCAACTCGCGGTCGAAGTCCTCGCGCAGCGCGCGCACCTGGTCTTTCATCTCGCCCGCCCCCATGGCAAGCCGGTGGCCGGGGCGGCGAGATCGTTTAGGTCTAAACGATCTCGACCGCCGGCAGCCGTCGCGTCAGGCGGAGGGGCTCGGGGCCGGCGACGGCTTGGCCGATCCCGGGGCGGGCGCCGACGGGGCGGCCGCCCTGGCCGTGGCCACCAGGGCCGCGAAGGCCGCCTCGTCGCGGGCCGCGATGTCGGCCAGCGTCTTGCGGTCCAGGTCGACGCCGGCCCGCTTCAGGCCCGCGATGAACTGGCTGTAGGAGATCTCGTGCGCACGGGCGGCGGCGTTGATGCGGATGATCCACAGGCGGCGGAAGTCGCGCTTCTTGCGACGGCGTCCGACGTAGGCGAAGTTGCCCGCGCGGTCGATGGCCTGCTGGGCCGACCGGTAGAGCTTCCCCTTGGTGAGGAAGTAGCCCTTGGCCAGCGAAAGGATCTTCTTCCGCTTCTCGCGGCGCTTGCTTCCCCGTTTGACTCTCGGCATGGAGCTGCTCTTTCAAGCCGGCCGGAGGCCGGCTCCGTCACGCTTACAGGCGGCGACGGAAGCCCGGGCAGTGCGACGACTGCGCCTTTGCTAGCGCGCCGCGTCGGCGGCGCGCTCGTTGACGTTCTACGCGTTCGTTGTTCGTTACGCCAACAGCATCCTTCTGATGTTGGGCGCGTCCGCGGGATCGACCAGAGCCGAATGGCGGAGCTTGCGCTTCCGGCCCGCCGACTTCTTGGTCAGGATGTGCCGCTTCATGGAATGGCCGCGCTTGACCTTGCCGCTGGCCGTCACCTTGAACCGCTTGGCCGCGGCCCGGTTGGTCTTGAGCTTCCGCTTGCCCTTCTTGGGTTTTCTCATGGCTTCTTTTCGCTCTCACCCGCCGAGGCGGCGGGTGGGGTGCGCGGCTTCTTCTCCTTCGGTTCCTTCGGCTCCCTGGGTTCCTTGGACGCCCCGTCGCCGCCCGCCGCCTTCTTCCCCTTGCTGGCGGCCTTGGGAGGCTTGGCGGGCACGTGCTCCTTCTTCGGCGAGAGGATCTGTACCATCGTCATGCCTTCTTGACGGGGCGGCACCTCGATGAGTGCCGACTCCGTCAGCTCGGCGGCCAGCCGGTTCAGGATGCGTCTCCCGATCTCGTTGTGCACCATCTCGCGGCCGCGGAAGATGACGGTGGACTTCACCTTGTTGCCGTCGTTCAGGAAGCGCTCCACGTTGCGCTTCTTGAACTGGAAGTCGTGCTCGTCGATCTTGGGACGGAACTTCACTTCCTTGACCTGGATGTGCCGCTGGTGCTTGCGCGCCTCCGACTCCCGCTTCGCCTGCTGGTAGAAGAACTTTCCCGAGTTCATGATGCGGCACACGGGCGGCGTCGCCGTGGCCGCGATCTCGACCAGGTCCAGCCCCTTCTCCTCGGCGATCGAGAGGGCCTGCGCGGGCGGCATGATGCCGAGCTGCGAGCCGTCGTCGTCGATGACGCGGACTTCCTTGGCGCGAATGCGGTCGTTGATTCTGACCGTCCGTTGGTCTATGAGACACCTCCAGGTGTCGGCGGCTGCTCACCTTCGCTCGTCGCGCGCTCAGCCGTGAGGCGCACGATCTTTCGGATCCACTCGTCAAGCGGTGTGCCGGAGCCCAGGTCTCCTGCGGTGCGATGGCGCACGGAGACGAGCTGGACCGCGGGATCAATGCTTTCGACCTTCCCCACCACGAACATGTAGGGGACCTTCTGCACCTGCGCCTCGCGGATCTTGTATCCGATCTTCTCGGCGCGCTCGTCCACCTGCACGCGGATCCCGGCCGCCCGCATCTTGTCCGCGACCTTGCCGGCGTATTCGTGATGCGCGTCCGCCACCGGGATCACCACCGCCTGCACGGGAGCGAGCCAGAGCGGGAACGCCCCCGCGTAGTGCTCGATGAGCACGCCGAAGAAGCGCTCCAGGCTGCCCAGCAGCGCGCGATGGACCATCACCGGCTGATGGGCCTTGCCGTCCTCGGCGATGTACTCGAGCGAGAAGCGGTTGGGGTTGTTGAAGTCCACCTGGATGGTCGAGCACTGCCAGGCCCGGTCGAGGACGTCCTTGATCTTGATGTCGATCTTGGGCCCGTAGAACACGCCCTCCCCCGGATCCACCACGTAGGGCAGCGCGCGCTTCTCCAGCGCACCCTTGAGGGCCCGTGTGGCCGTCTCCCACTGCTCGTCCGTGCCCGCCGATTTCGCGGGCCGCGTGGACAGGAAGATGTCGTAGCGGTCGAAGCCGAAGGTGCGCAGGATCATGGTGACGAAATCCAGCACCCGCACGACCTCGGCGTCGAGCTGCTCCGGCGTGCAGAACAGGTGCGCATCGTCCTGGGTGAACCCGCGCACCCGCAGCAGGCCGTGCAGCACGCCCGAGCGCTCGAACCGGTAGACGGTGCCCAGCTCCGCGTAGCGCAGGGGCAGCTCGCGATAGCTGCGCATGTGCGAGCGGTAGATCGTGATGTGGAACGGGCAGTTCATCGGCTTGAGCTGGTACTCGACGTCCTCGATCTCGATCGGCGCGTACATGTTCTCGCGGTAGTACTCGGTGTGGCCGCTCGTCTTCCAGAGGTCCAGCTTCGCGATGTGGGGGCTGAACACGATGTCGTAGCAGCCCTGGAGATGGGCCTCGCGCCAGTAGTCCTCCATCTTCATCCGGATGAAGCCGCCCTTCGGATGCCAGAGGATCAGGCCCGCGCCCGTCTCCTCCGCGATGGAGAAGAGGTCGAGCTCGCGGCCCAGCCGGCGATGGTCGCGCCGCTTGGCCTCTTCGAGCTTCCGAAGGTGGGCGTCCAGCTCTTCCCGCGTGAAGAAGGCATAGCCGTAGATGCGCTGCATCTCCGGGTTGCCTTCCTTGCCCTTCCAGTAGGACTGAGAGGGCGATTCCTTGAGCTTGAAGGCCTGGATCTTCCCCGTCGAGGGCAGGTGCGGGCCGAGGCAGAAGTCGATGAACTCGCCCATGGTGTAGCACTGCACCTGGTCGCCCGCCTTCTCGCGGATCAGCTCGCACTTGAGGGTCTGGCCCTTGCGCGCGAACAGCTCCAGCGCTTCCGGCTTGGGGATCAGGCGGCGCTCGATGGGACGGTTCTGCTTGACGATGTGCGCCATCTTCTTCTCGATGGCGAGAAGGTCTTCGGGGGTGAAGGGCCGCGGGACGAGGAAGTCGTAGAAGAAGCCGTCATCGGTGGGGGGACCGATCCCGCACTGGGCCTCCGGAAAGAGCTCCGTCACCGCCGCGGCCAGCAGATGGGCGGACGAATGGCGATAGATCTCGAGGGGGCTGTCCGCTGGCTTGGTCTCTCCCGAAGGTCCGGTGGTATCCGGCGGTTCGACGGGTGGCGCGGTCGACGACATCTATGAGTTGCGA
>QHVP01000036.1 GCA_003222295.1 Acidobacteriota bacterium
CGCGTGTCACAACTGCCAGGGCGAATTCGACGCCCTCGAGGCCACCTGGTGCTCGTGTCTCGTCACCGAGCGCACGCTCGTGTGTCCACACTGCCTCCAGTGCTTCTGCAAGGCGCCCGCCGCCTACAAGAGCCGGTTCTGGTCGAGCGCCCCCAAGGGCCTCTGGGACCGGAAGTTCAAGGAGCACAACGAGGACTTCCACCCGCCCGCGAACCCCGATCCGGACGTGGTCTCCCGGCCACTCGTGCTCGTCGTGGACGACGAGAGGGACATCCAGCGCGTGGCCACGCGCGTCATCCAGAGCCTCGGTTACGGCCTCGTCCTGGCCCACAACGGGGAGGAAGGGCTCGAGCTCGCCCGCCGCTATCGGCCCGAGCTCGTGCTCACGGACGCCCTCATGCCCCGGATGGACGGGCGGGAGATGGCGCGCCGCATCAAGGAAGGAGGCGCGGGGGCCGCCGGTGCGCCCAAGGTGGTGGTCATGACGGCCCTCTACACGAACGTGAAGTACCGCGCCGAGGGGTTCAAGGTCTACAAGGTCGACGATTACGTGGCCAAGCCGCTCACCTTCGAGGACCTGCGCGCCATTCTCCAGAAGTATCTGGGCTAGCGCATGCGATGAAGGCCGCGCGCGTGCCGGGCCGCGAGCGCGAACGGCTGCAGGCGCTGCGTGACGCCGAGATCCTCGATACTCCTCCGGAAGCCGACTTCGACGCCCTGACCCGCATCGCGGCCGCCGTCTGCGGCACCCCCATCGCCCTGGTGAGCCTGCTCGACGCGGACCGGCAGTGGTTCAAGTCCAAGGTCGGTCTGGCCGAGACGGAGATGCCGCGCCGCGAATCCTTCGCGGCCCACGCCATCCTGGAGCCGGATCTCCTGGAGGTCTCGGACGCGCAGGCGGACGAGCGCTTCGCGGACAACCCGCAGGTGGTCGGCCGGCCCCACGTCCGCTTCTACGCGGGTGCTCCGCTGCGCACCGCCGATGGCCACGACCTGGGCACGCTCTGCGTCATCGACCACGTGCCGCGGTCGCTGACACCCGAGCAGCGGTCGGCGCTGAGGGACCTCGGCCAGCAGGCGACGGCCCAGATCGAGCTGCGCCGCACCGTGTCCGAGCTGCGGCGCGCGGTAGGGGAGCGCGAGAGCGCGGAGGCCGCCCTGCGGCGCGCGCTCGACTCCGCCGTCCCCCCGGCGCCCCTCCCCGCCCCCGCCACGAGGCCGGGCGTCCTCGCCCTGGCCGCCCTGATGGTCCCGCTGGCCCTGACCCTGGCCGGCGCCCAGCTCCAGCCGTCCTGGGAGCCCCGCCTCGTCCTGGCCGGCGGGGTCTTCGGCAGCCTGCTCATCTTCGGCCTGGTCTGGTCCCTGGCCGACGCACGGCGGGGGGCGCTCGAGCGCGCGGAGCGGATCACGGGCGCGCTGCGCGCGAGCGAGCAGCGGGTGCGCTCGGTGATGGACACGGTCGCGGACGCCATCGTCACCTTCGGGCGCGACGCCAAGGTGCAATCGGCCAACCCGGCCGCGGAGTGGCTGTTCGGGCGCCGGCTGGCCGACCTGATCGGCCGTGACGTCGGCGACCTCATCCCGGGGATGGTGCCGGCGCCCTCCGGCCAGGTCGAGGCGGAGGCGGCCCGGGCCGACGGCAGCACGGTGCCCGTGGACCTGGCGGTGACGCCGGCGGCGGGAGGAGACACCTTCGTGGCCACCGTCCGCGACGTGTCCGAGCGGCGCGCGGCGGAGCAGGCGCTGCGCCAGAGCGAGCAGCGCACGCGGTCCATCCTCGACAACCTGCTGGGCGGCCTGATCACGATCGACGCCGAGGCCAACATCGAGTCGGCCAACCCCGCGGCGGAGGCGATCTTCGGGTACGAGCGCGGCGCGCTCGTCGGACGTCCGCTCACGGCCCTGGTCCCGGAGAGCGTCGGCGACCGGGCCGCCTACCTGCGCACGGCCTTCGCGCGCGCCATCGGGCGCGTCACCGAATGGCGCGGCCGGCGCCTGAGCGGCGAAGAGTTCCCCTTCGAGCTCTCCATGTTCGAGTTCACGGGCGGCGGCGAGGGCCGGCACTTCGCGGGGAGCGTGCGCGACTTATCGGAGCGCCACGCCGTGGAGAAGCTCAAGGGCGAGTTCATCTCCACCGTGAGCCACGAGCTGCGGACGCCCCTGGCGTCCATCCGGGGGTCCCTCAGCCTGCTCGCGGGGGGGATCCTGGGCGACCTCTCGGACGAGGCGCGCGAGATGGTCACCATCGCGGAGCGGAACTGCGTGCGCCTCATCGGTCTGGTCAACGACATCCTGGACATCGAGCGCCTGGAGCAGGGGCGCCTGGAGCAGGGGCGCCTCCAGATGGAGATGGCCGAGGTCGCCATGGCGAACGTGCTCGCGCGCACGCGGGAAGCGGTGCAGGCCTTCGCGGCGGAGCGGCAGGTCGCGGTGGAGATGGAGCCGACGGCGGCCGCGGTCCAGGGGGACGACGGGAGGCTCGTCCAGGTGCTGGTGAACCTCGTCTCCAACGCGGTCAAGTTCTCGCCCGCGGGCGCGACCGTGCGCGTCCTCGTGCGCGAGAACGGCGGCCGCGTGCGGGTGGAGGTGGCCGACCGCGGGCGAGGCATTCCCGCGTCGCACCGGGCCGCCATCTTCGAGCGCTTTCGCCAGGTCGAGTCCAGCGACGCGCGCGACAAGGGCGGGACGGGGCTCGGCCTCGCCATCTGCAAGGCCATCGTGGACCAGCACGGGGGCGAGATCGGCGTGGAGAGCGAGGTCGGCCAGGGCAGCACGTTCTGGTTCGAGATCCCGTCCGCGCCCGCCGCCGACCGGTTCCTCGAGATGTTCCGGGCCGCGGACGGCCGCCCGGACGTGATCCTGGCCGATCACGACGCGACCCTGCTCGGCGTGCTCGTGCGCCAGCTCGTCGGCGACGGCGTGCGCGTCCGCGTGGCCTTCGACGCCGCGGAGGCGGAGCAGGCCGTCCGCGAGTCGGCGCCGCGCCTGCTCGTCGTGGACCTCGGCCTGCCCGACGGCGAAGGGAGGCGCCTCCTCGACCACCTGCGCGCGGACAAGCGCCTCTCGCTGCTGCCCCTGCTCGTCTACAGCGCGCAGGACGTGGACGAGCGGCGGCAGCCGATGCTGGGCCTGGGCCCCACCCGGTTCCTCACCAAGTCGCGCGTCACCGACGTCGAGGTGCGGACGGTCGTCTCACAGATGCTGGGCGGGGAAGCCCGGGAGGCTCGACCGTGAAGGTCCTGATCGTGGACGACGAGCCGGACATCCGCCGCATCGCGAAGCTGGGCCTGTCCCGGGTGGGCGGGATGGAGGTGGTGGAGGCGGCGAACGGCGCGGAGGCGCTGGTCCGCGCGAAGGAGGAGAAGCCGGACGTCGTGCTGCTCGACGTGATGATGCCGGGACTGGATGGGCCTTCGACCCTGGCCCGCTTGCGCGGGGACCCCGCCACTTCCGGCATCCCGGTCGTGTTCCTGACCGCGAAGGCCATCGCCGCGGAGCTGGAACGCCTCAAGCTGCTCGGCGCCGCCGGTGTGCTCACCAAGCCGTTCGATCCCATGACCCTCGCGCGCGAGCTGCGGGCCCTCCTCGGGATCTCTTGACCGCCCCTTGGGACGACGAGCTGGCCGCCCTGCGCACGATCTACCTGCGCGAATCGGGCGGCCGCATCGACGAACTCGATCGCGTGCTCGACCGGCTGGAGCGCGACGGGTCCGACGCGCGCGCCCTGCAGGATCTGCGGCGCGGCTTCCACGGCTTCGCCGGCTCCGGGACGACCTACGGGATGCCCGCGGTCACGGCGCTGGGCCTCGAAGGCGAGCGGCGTTGCTCGGCGGTCGGCTCGGGCCCGGTCGTCGCGACCGACGTGAAGGGCTGGCGCGAAGGCGTGGCCGCGCTGCGGCGCGAGATCGCCGCGGCCGCGCAGGGAGGCGGCGCCGCTCCCGAGGAGACGGGAAGCGATGTCGAGCGGCCCCTGCCGAGCGTCCTCGTCATCCAGGAGGAGGGCGCCGACCGTGAGGCGCTCGTCCGCGCGCTGGGGCAGGAGAGCTTCACCGTGCGCGCGGCAGCGGGCCTGGACCCCGCGGCCGGCATGCGGGGCGGGCGCCTGCCCGACGCGGTCGTCGTCGACGCGGCCGGGGATCAGGCCGCGGCCTTCGCGCTCGTGGAGCGCCTGCGCGCGCAGCCGGCCGGCGATCGGCCCGTCGTCTTCGTCGTCGGTGGGCACGGAGGCGTCCTCGACCGCGTGGAGGCCATCCACTGCGGCGCGGACGGGCACTTCGCCAAGCCCATCGACGTTCTCGTCCTCGTGCGCCGGCTGCGTTTCCTGCTCGATCGGGAGACCGCGGAGCCGCCTCGCATCCTCTCCGTCGAGGACGACCCCCAGCAGGCCGCATTCCTGCGCACGGTGCTCGCGTCGGCCGGCTACGAGCTGCGGGTGGTCGACGACCCGGCGCGCCTGGAGTCGGAGCTGGCCGCCTTCCGTCCCGACCTCGTGCTGATGGACGTCCTC
>QHVP01000304.1 GCA_003222295.1 Acidobacteriota bacterium
TCGGATTCAGGACGGCGAGGGTGGGAGTCTCCTTGTCCGCCGCGGACGTCGTCTCCGTGACCGTACCCGGCTCCGCGTCGCAGTCGAAGAGGACGTGAACCTCGCCGCGCCCGAGCTCGTCGAGGGCCTCCGCAATCACGCCGTGATAGTTCTTGGCCAGCCAATCCTTGAACTGGGCGTTGGGCACGCGCACGTGGAGCGTGGATCCTTGCAGCCCCAACGAGGTCGTGGGGCGGAACCAGGTCGCGAAGCTGTGACGGTTGACCTTGGACTCGACTTTGGCCAGGACGTCGTCCCAGAGGTTCACCGGCGCCCCGAGAGGGAGGCCCATGCCACGAGTGGCCGGCCGCCGAGCGGCCCGTAGGGATAAGTCACAATGATTCAGTAATTTATAAAGATACAGCGCGTTACCACACCGAAAGCCTTCCGACAAAGCCCTTTTTGCACAGAGATTTCAACACCTGTGGAAAAGCGGCGGTTTCGAGAGCCAGGAAAGGCTGGCGGGCTCCTCTCCGCAAACCGGCTTAAGTTACCACAGGGGACCCGCCGAGAGAAGCGCTTCCGGGGCACTCCCGGACGGACGGATTGACAGGAAAGACCAGAGGGGTGTAGACTTGCACCTTTGCCCAGGGAAGGCGAGGCCCATCGGGGGCCTGGGTTCCATGGGCCGAGCCAACAGCCATGAAACGGACCTTCCAGCCGAACAACCGCAAGCGGAAGAGGACCCACGGCTTCCTGGTGCGCATGCGCACCAAGGGGGGCCGCCTCGTGCTCAAGAGGCGGCGCCAGAAGGGGCGGAAGCGGATCGGAGCCTGACCCGGGGTGGTGGCGCCGCCCTCAGCGAGGCTGCGCCCCGCCGAGCGGATCGTCCGGGGTTCCGAGTTCCGGAAGGCCTTTCGGCAGGGAATCCGCCTCGACGGGCGGCTGTTCGTGATGGTGGCGGCCGTGAACGGGCGGGCCTACAGCCGGCTGGGCCTGGCCGCCTCGCGCAAGGTCGGAGGAGCCGTGGCCCGGAACCGGGCCAAGCGCGTTCTCCGCGAAAGCTTCCGGCAGCTCAAGACCCTGGCCGGTTTCGACCTGGTACTGATCCCCAAGCCCGAGATCCTCAGGTGCACACAAGCGGAGGTCCAGCGTGAGTACCAAGACCGCCTCCGACGTCTCGCCGCCCGCGGCGGGGCGCGGCGTGCCCGCCCGAGCCCTCCTGATGCTCATTGAGGTCTATCGGGCGACGCTGGCGCCGCTCATCGGGGGCTTCTGCCGTTTCGTGCCCAGCTGCAGCGTGTACGCCGAGGAGGCCATTCGGCGCCATGGCGCGGGCACGGGCAGCCGGCTGGCCGCGCGGCGGCTGCTGCGCTGCCACCCATTCCACCGCGGCGGCTTCGACCCCGTCCCTTAGAAAGATCATCGATGGAAGAACGCCGTCTACTCCTTGCCGTGGCGCTGTCGCTGCTGGTCCTGACCGCGTACCAATTCCTCTTTCCCACCGCGCCCGCCCCGCGTCGTCCGGCCCCCGGGCCCAGCGCCGCCCCGTCTGCGGCCCCCACCGTCGCTGTCCGTCCAGCCCCGGCGGGAGTGGCGGCGGCCGGGGTGACGGCCCGCCCGACGGCAGCGCCTCCGGTGGCGCAGGTGGCGGACGAGCGCGAGCGACGCGTCGAGCTTCAGGGAGAACAGGTGACGGTGGCGTTCTCCAACCGTGGCGCGCGCCTGGTGTCCTGGCAGCTCAAGCGGTTCCGGGATGCCAAGGGGCGTCCGGAAGAAATGGTCCAGAACGTGCCGGGCGGCCCGCGCGCCCTGGACGTGGAGACGGGCGACGCGGACGTCGATCCTCGCCTCCGGGACGCGCTGTTCCAGCCGTCCGCCGAGGTCGTGACGCTTGGACCGTCGGGCGAGGCCGAGCTGCGCTTCGAGTGGGCGGAAGGCGACCTCGAGGCAACCAAGACCCTGCGGTTCCAGGCGCCGGGCTATCTCGTGCACGTGGCCGTGGACGTGAAGCGGGGGAAGCGTCCGCTGCCCGCGAAGGTCGTCTGGGGTCCCGGGGTCGGCAACGCGACGGCGGAGGAGATGGAGGTCCAGGGCTACCACGCGCCGCAAGGTGTGCTGGACGGGCCGCGCGGGGTGGAGAGGGTCGTCCCCGACAAGATGGGCCCGGTGCGTATGGTGAGCGACGTGCGCTGGGCCGGGGTGGAGAGCACGCATTTCGCGGCGCTCTGGGTGCCCCCGCTCGTACCGGGGACGGTCGAGCTGCGGGCGATCGAGCTGCCCGCGGGCGAGGACGGCCGCAAGCGCCTCGGGGTCGGGGCCGCGGTACCGGTGAACCCGGGCGAGAACGCGCTCCTGTTCGTGGGGCCCAAGGACCACACGCTCCTCTCGCGCCTCGATCACGACCTGGCCGCGGTGGTTCCGGTGGGCGAGTGGATCGGCCCGATCGTCGTGCCCCTGATGGCCCTCCTGCGCTGGGTGCATGGCTGGGTCGGCAATTACGGCTGGTCCATCGTCGTCCTGACCGTGCTGATCAACGTGCTGATGGCGCCCCTCCGCCACTACTCGATCGCCAACGGGATCAAGATGGCGAAGCTCTCGCCGGAGATGCGCGTCATCCAGGAGCGGTACCGGAAGGTGCCCGCCCTCGACCCCAAGCGGCAGGAGATGCAGGAGGAGATCGCGGCCCTCTATGCGCGCCACGGCATGAGCATGAGCACCCAGATGCTGGTGGGATGCCTTCCCCTGCTGCTCACGATGCCCTTCCTGATTGCGTTCTATCGCGTCCTGCAGGTGGCGATCGAGCTGCGCGGGGCGTCGTTCCTCTGGATCCCGGACCTCAGCCAGCGGGACCCATTGTTCATCACCCCCGTCCTGATGGGGATCTCGATGTTCGTGATGCAGCGGATGACCCCCACGGCCATGGATCCGGGCTTGAATCTGTACTGGCTCTCGTCCAACCTCTGCTCGGTCGTACAGCAGGCGGTGACCCTCCGGATCATCGCCTCCCACGACGAGCGGGCCCAGCGCAAGGAGCGGCGCCGGCAATGAGCCATCCCGTTTTCAGTGGCCAGGACGTCCCCGACGCTGTCGCCTCCGCCGCCCGCAGCCTGGGCCTGGAAGCGGCGCGCCTGCGCTACGTGGTGTTGGACCCCGGGCGTCCGGGCGGTCTGGGCGTGAGCGCGTCGCCGGCGCGTATCGCCGTCCTGCTCGAGCGGAGGCCGGCGGGCGAGGCGCGCCCCGTGGCGGTGCCCCGGTCGCACGCGCCCGAAGATGCGCAGCCGCCGGCGCCGCGCACGGGAGACGTGCGGGCGGACATCCGATCGCTGGTGCGCGTCCTGGGCGCTCCGCCGAGAGGTCCACGGAGGCCGCTTCGCCCAGGACGCGCACCAGCGATCGGATGTCCGCCCGCACGTCTCCCGTGCGCGGCGCCGGCGGCTGCGCATCTTCGGGCGCGTCTCATCTCCGGCCGGCTGACCGTGGAATGCGAGGGCTACCGGGACCACCGCGACGGGCGGCTGCGGGCGCGGGCGCTGGAGCTGGTGCGGGCCGTGGAAGCGGACGGCAAACCGCGGCGCACCGAAGCGCTGAACTCGTACGAGCGCCGGATCGTCCACATGGTGGTGAGCGAGCACCCCTCCCTCGAGACCTACAGCGTCGGGGAAGGGGCGGACCGCCGTGTCACCATCGCTCCCCGCCGCGCGCCCGAGGCCGGCGGCGGCCCGGCCGAGCCTCCGCGGGACTGAGCCCGGCGTGGGCGGGGAGACGGGCGCCCACGATCCCCACCTCGCGGCCCTGGGGCTGGCGCCCCGCGACGTGGCCGCGCTCTCGCGATATCTGGACCTCGTGGCCGACTGGAACCGGCGCGTGAACCTGACTGGCGCGCGCACGCCGGCGGAGCGCGTCGCCATCCTCGTGGCGCCCGTGGCCCCCCTGGCCCCCGTCCTGGAGGCGGGGCGCCTGCTCGACGTCGGGAGCGGCAATGGATCCCCGGGGCTGGTGCTGGCCACCCTGCGCCCCGACCTCTCCGTGATCCTGCTCGAGCCGCGCCAGCGGCGATGGGCATTCCTGCGCGAGGCGGCGCGGGCGGTGGGGAGGGCGGACGTAGACGTGCGCCGGCTTCGACACGACGGCTACGAGGGCCCCCCCGTACAGACGGTGTCACTGCGCGCGCTCGCCCTGCCCCTGCGCGCGCTGGCCCCGCTGGTCGCGCCGGACGGATGCGTCCTGATCTGGGGCGCGCCTCCGGCGGATGACGCATCGTTCCTGGCCGAACCCGATCCCCGGCCGGGCGTCCACATCCGCCGCCGGCGCGATGTTCCACGAACAACATGACGGTGAAACAAGCAAGAGGCGGGCCGTTCCACGTGAAACTTGACGGTGAAACAGCGAAGGCATAGCCTTCCGGCCGTGAAGGCCCCGCGGCCGGGCGACCTCGCCACCGGGTACCTCCTCGGCCTGCTCGCCGGCGAGGGACACTTCGGCGGCGACGGGCGCCAGCCCCAGATCACGCTGCGCATGCACGTGCGCCACGAGAAGCTCTTCCGCTGGCTGCAGGCGCAGTTCCCGGACGGGCGGCTCTACGGCCCGTACCACCACGGCGGACGCGACTACTTCCAGTGGATGGCGCGCGGCGAGTTCCTGCGCGAGCGCCTGGTGCCCCTGGTGGCCGCCCACCGCGACCTGCTCGACGACTACGTGGCCGAGCGGTTCCGTCAGATGTGCGAGCGCTACGACCTGACCCCGCCCGTGC
The DNA here is from genome assembly GCA_003222295.1 of Acidobacteriota bacterium. GTDB lineage: Bacteria > Acidobacteriota > Vicinamibacteria > Fen-336 > Fen-336 > AA29. The sequence goes on from QHVP01000304.1 coordinate 4,733, forward strand.
GCCGCCGCGACGGCTGAGGCCGCGCCGGGGAGGCCGCGGGGCTCGTGCTATCCTGCCGGACTCATCGGCGGGAGGCGCGTGGGGCGTGTCATCGCGGTCGCGAACCAGAAGGGGGGCGTCGGCAAGACGACCACCGCCATCAACCTCGCCGCCTCCCTGGCCGCGGCCGAGCGCAGCGTGCTCGCCGTCGACACCGACCCCCAGGCCAACCTGACCTCTGGCCTCGGGCGCAAGGCCCGTGAGCCGCGCCCGAGCATCTACGAGGTGATGATCGACCAGCGGCCGCTGGACGACATCCTCATCTCCACCGATCTCGAGCATCTCACCCTCGCCCCTGCCGACCGCAACCTCACCGGAGCCGAGGTGGAGCTCGTGCCGCTCCTCGCCCGCGAGTACCGGCTGAAGGAAGCGCTGGCCGCGATCACCGGCCGTTTCGACTACGTGTTCCTGGACTGCCCGCCCAGCCTGGGCCTCCTCACCGTGAACGCGCTGGCCGCGGCCGACACCGTGCTGATCCCGCTCCAATGCGAATACTTCGCGCTGGAAGGGATCTCGGAGCTCGTGAACACGATGCGGCGCGTGCAACGCGCGCTGAACCCCCGGCTGGAGATCGAGGGCGTCCTCCTCACCATGGTTGACGAGCGGACGAACCTCACCCAGCAGGTCATGGGCGAGATCCGCCAGCACTTCAAGGACAAGGTCTTCCGGACCACGATCCCGCGGTCCGTGCGCCTGGGGGAGGCCCCGAGCTTCGGCAAGCCGATCCTGCTCTATGACATCAAGTCCAGGGGCTCAGAGGCCTACCTGGACCTCGCCAAGGAAGTGATGGCTCATGAAAAGAAAGGCTCTCGGGAAGGGGCTCTCCGCACTACTGCCGGATCCTGAGCCCGCCCCGGCCCCGCCCGCCGTCGACCGGGCGAGCGAGGCCCCGGTGGCCAGCCTCGAGCCCAATCCGTTCCAGCCGCGCTCGGCCATGGACCCCGCGCGCCTGAGCGAGCTGACCGCCTCCATCCGCGAGAGCGGGATCGTGCAGCCCATCCTCGTCCGCCGACACGGCGAGCGTTACCAGATCATCGCGGGCGAGCGGCGCTGGCGCGCCGCGCAGCAGGCGGGGCTGGCCACCGTGCCCGTCGTCGTGCGCGACGTCGCGGACGACCGCCTGCTCGAGCTCGCGCTGGTGGAGAACATCCAGCGCCAGGAGCTGACCCCGCTGGAGGAGGCGCAGGCCTTCCATCGCCTGCAGGAGGAGCTGCGCCTCACCCAGGAAGAGGTGGCACGCAAGGTGGGCCGGGACCGCACGACCGTCACCAACACCCTGCGGCTGCTCCGCCTTCCGCGCGAGGTGCGCGAGCTGCTGAACACGGGCGGCCTCGATGCCGGCCACGGGCGCGCGCTCCTCGCCCTCGACAAGGCGGAGGAGCAGATCGCGCTGGCGCGCGAGGCGGCGCGCAAGGGCCTGTCCGTGCGCGAGGTGGAACGGCGGGTGGCCCTCCTGCGCGCGCCCCTGACGCGCACGCCGCCGGCGCGGGATGCGAACACACGCGCGGCCGAGGAGCGCCTGCGCGCGGTCCTGGGCACGCGGGTGCAGATCGCGCGCCGCGGCCGCGGCGGGCAGGTCCGGATCGCCTTCTCCACGGAGGCCGAGCTCAACCGCCTTTTCGAGGTTCTCGTCCGACCCGGCCGCCCACGGCCCTCCTGAGCACGCGCGTGGTATCGTCGAGCCGTGCCCCGGGCCGTGCGCGGGGGGTACGGAGATGATCAAGATCAAGGGGCTGACGGCCGAGGACCTCAACGGGTTCATGGACGCGGGAACGGAGTTCCATGGTGAGCTGCGCTTCCGCAACACCTTCCGCATCGACGGCAAGCTCAAGGGCCGCATCGTTTCCGAGAACACGCTCATCGTCGGAGAAGCGGGCGAAGTGGACGCGGAGATCGAGTGCGGCGTCGTCTCCATCCGCGGGACGGTCAGCGGCCGCATCCAGGGACGCGAGCGGATCGAGCTGCTCTCCGGGTCCAAGGTGAAGGCCACCCTCGTCTCGCCGCGCCTCGTGATCGAGGAGGGCGCGTTCTTCCAGGGCGATTGCGAGATGACGCCAACCGCGGCCTCCGGTCCGGGCCGGAGCACGCTGGTCGCGCTCCCCGGCGCGCGGGCCGCGGGCGAGGATTCAAGGTCCTAGGGCATGACGCAAGGCGCAGACCCGCGTCGGTGCCGCAAGTGCGCATCCAGGCCGGCGCACGGTGCGGCTGGGCAATCGTGCCAGTGAGCTCGCCGCCGCCCGTTGGCGGCGGCGAGCGACGGGGGGTTTCAGGGGGGGAGCTCTTTCCCGTCGCGAATGATGAAAGAGTTCCCCCCCTGAGATAAATGACAGACGACAGGGAACGAATTCGCCGCCTCACCGAGCGCGTCTCCTGCGCCGGTTGAGCGAGCAAGCTCGGCCCCGCTGAGCTCGCTCAGGTCCTGAGCGGCCTGACGCCGAACGAAGACGCGCGCGTGCTCGTCGACCACGGCACGGGTGACGACGCCGGCGTGTACCTGCTGCAGGACGGGCTCGCCCTCGTGCAGACGGTGGACTTCTTCACGCCGGTCGTGGACGACCCCGAGGCCTATGGCGCCATCGCGGCCGCCAACGCCCTGTCCGACGTCTACGCCATGGGCGGACAGCCGCTGACCGCGCTCTCCATCGCCGCCATCCCCGAGAAGGACTTCCCGCTGGAATGGGCGGCCGCGATCTTCCGCGGCGGCCTCGGCAAGCTGCGCGAAGCGGGTTGCGCGCTCCTGGGCGGCCACACCGTCCGTGATCCCGAGATCAAGTTCGGCTACGCCATCACGGGCACGGTGGAGCCGAACAAGATGATGACCAACGCGGCCGGCCGCGTGGGCGACGTCGTGGTCCTCACCAAGGCCCTGGGGACGGGCGTGATCGCGACGGCGGTGAAGGCGGGGCAGGCGCCGGCGGACGTCGCGCTGACTTCCCAGAGGTCGATGGCGACCCTCAACCGCATCCCGGCCGTGGTCGCGCGGCGTCACGGAGTGCGCGCGGCCACCGACATCACCGGCTTCGGCCTGGTCGGCCACACCGCGGGCGTGGCTCGCGAAAGCCATCTCACGCTGGAGATCCGCCTGGCCGACCTGCCGCTGCTGCCGGGGGCGCGCGAGCTCTCCGCGCGCTACCAACCGGCGGGCCTGAAGGCGAACCGCCGCCAGTTCGAGCCGCTGGTCGAGGACACGGCGGCGCCGGACGAGGCCGTGCGCGCGCTCGCCTACGACCCGCAGACTTCGGGCGGCCTGCTCCTTCTCGTGCCGGAGGCCACCGCCGACGCCCTGCTCGCCGATCTGAGCCTCGCGCGAGCGATCGGCCGCGCGGTGCCGCCGCGCGCGCGCCCGCTCGCCTTCGTCTAGGCACTCGTGCTAATCTGCGACGTTTTTCCCGGATCCGGGCCCCACCTCGGGGCCGAAAAGCACAGGACGGAAGCGCGCTTGACCACCATCTCGGGCCGGAGCCCCATGTCCTCCCTGCCTCCCGCCACCCGCAGGCCGAGGTGTCGATGAAGGGGGGCGAAGCCGCGGCGCGCCGGTACGCGCGGGCACTGCTCGACGTGGCCCTGGAGAAGGGCGATGCCGACCTCCGTCCGGACCTCGAGGACCTGGGCCAGCTCTACGCCGACAACGCGCAGCTCCGGACCATGCTCCTTCATCCCGGCGTGCCCGCGGAGAAGAAGACGGCCGTGATCGCGGCCCTGCTCGAGGGCCGGCCCTCGGAGCTGCTGCAACGGCTCGTCGGCCTGCTCGTGCAGCGGGACCGCGTCGAGCTCCTCCCCCTCGTCGCCAAGGCCTACGTCCGGCAGTGGAACACGTCGAAGGGAATCGTCGCCGCGGAGGCCGTGAGCGCGCGGGAGCTGGACGAGACGGAAGCCCGCGCGGTGTCCGCGGCGGCCGCGCGCGCGACCGGCGGGAAGCAGATCGACCTGCGCCGCCGTGTCGACGCGAGCCTCGTGGGGGGCCTGCTCCTCCGCATGGAAGGCCGCGTCTACGACGGCAGCGTGCGCTCGCGGCTGCGCGCGCTGCGCGAACGGCTGGCGGGCACAGCTTAGGAGACTGAATGGACATTCGGGCCGAAGAGATCACCAAGATCATCCGCGAGCAGCTCGGCGGCTTCAGCGCCGGCGTCGACGTCTCGGAGGTGGGCACCATCCTGTCCCTGGGTGACGGCATTGCGCGCATCCACGGGCTGGAGCGCTGCATGGCGGGCGAGCTGCTCGAGCTGCCACACGGCGTGATGGGCATCGCCCTCAACCTGGAAGAGGACTCGGTCGGGGCCGTGCTCATGGGCGACTTCGCGGAGATCAAGGAGGGGGACGAGGTCAAGCGCACCCGCCGCATCATGTCCGTTCCCGTCGGAGAGGACATGGTGGGCCGGGTGATCAACGCGCTCGGACAGCCCATCGACGGCAAGGGCCCGATCGCCACCAAGGAGTTCGGGGCCATCGAGAGGATCGCTCCCGGCGTCATCGCCCGCCAGCCCGTGCGCGAGCCGCTGGAGACGGGCATCAAGGCCGTGGACTCGATGGTCAACATCGGCCGCGGCCAGCGCGAGCTCGTGATCGGCGACCGGCAGACGGGGAAGACGGCGCTGGCCCTCGACGCCATCATCAACCAGAAGGGCAAGGGCGTCATCTGCATCTACGTGGCCATAGGGCAGAAGAACTCCACGGTGGCCCAGGTCGTGAAGACCCTCGAGGACTTCGGGGCCATGGAGCACACCATCGTGGTCTCCGCGACCGCGTCCGACCCCGCGCCCTTCCTCTACATCGCGCCCTACGCCGGCACCGCCGTGGGCGAGTACTTCCGCGACAAGGGCCAGCACGCGCTGTGCGTGTACGACGACCTCAGCAAGCACGCCGCCGCCTACCGCGAGATCTCGCTCCTCCTGCGCCGCCCGCCCGGACGGGAGGCCTACCCGGGCGACGTCTTCTACCTGCACAGCCGGCTCCTCGAGCGCGCGGCCAAGCTCTCGGACAGCAACGGCGGAGGCAGCCTCACCTCCATCCCCATCATCGAGACGCAGGCCGGCGACATCTCCGCCTACATCCCGACCAACGTCATCTCGATCACGGACGGCCAGATCTTCCTGGAGAGCGACCTCTTCAACTCCGGTATCCGCCCCGCCATCAACGTCGGCAACTCCGTGAGCCGGGTGGGCGGCTCCGCGCAGGTGAAGGCGATGAAGGCGGTGGCGGGGCGCCTGCGCCTGGACCTCGCGCAGTACCGGGAGCTGGCGGCCTTCGCGATGTTCGCCTCCGACCTCGACAAGGCCACGCAGAACATGCTCGCTCGCGGCCAGCGCCTGACCGAGATCCTCAAGCAGCTCCAGTACGCGCCCCTGCCCATGGAGAAGCAGGTGCTCATCATCTTCGCCGCCACCAACGGGTATCTCGACAAGTACCCCGTCTCGGGCGCCCGCCGCTACGAAGAGGAGCTGTACCGGTTCATGGACACGCGGCACCCCGAGATCCTCAAGCAGATGGCGGAGAAGAAGGACATCAAGGGCGAGCTGACGGACAAGATCAAGGCCGCGCTGGAGGAGCTGGCGGGCGTGTTCCAGGCCGAGCCCATGGAGAAGGCCAGCTAGGCCTCCATGCCCGCTCTCGTCGACATCCGGCGGCGGATCCGCTCCGTCAAGAACACGCAGCAGATCACCAAGGCCATGAAGATGGTCTCGGCGGCGAAGCTGCGCCGGGCCCAGGACGCGATGTTCGCGGCCCGCCCGTACGCCCGGAAGATGATGGAGGTCCTCTCCAGCATGGCCGCGCGCGCGGAGGAGACCGCGCACCCCCTGCTCGAGCAGCGCGAGGGCGAGCGCATCCTGCTCGTGCTCGTGACCGCGGACAAGGGCCTGTGCGGCGGCTTCAACGCCAACATCATCCGCACTGCCGTGCGCTTCCTGCAGGACAAGCGCGCAGATGCGATCGAGCTGGAGCTGCTCGGCCGCAAGGGACGCGACTTCTTCCGGCGACGCCAGTACCGGGTGCGCTCGGAGCGGGTGGGCCTCTTCCAGGCCCTGCGCTACGAGACCGCGCAGAAGATCGCGCACGGCCTGATCAAGTCCTTCACCGCGCGCGAGGTGGACCAGGTCTACCTCGTCTACAACGAGTTCAAGAGCGTCATCCAGCAGCGCGTGGTCGTGGAGAGGCTCCTTCCCATCGAGCGGAAGGCCATCGAGCCCCACGAGCCGGCCCTCGATTATCTGTACGAGCCGGGCCCGGCGAAGATCTACGCGGAGATGCTTCCCAAGCACGTCGAGATCCAGGCCTGGCGCGCCCTCCTGGAATCGGCGGCGGCGGAGCACGGCGCGCGCATGGCGGCCATGGACGCGGCCACCCGCAACGCGGGCGACATGATCGACCGTCTCACCCTGTACATGAACAAGGTGAGGCAAGCGGCCATCACCAAGGAGATCATCGAAGTCGTGTCGGGGGCCGGGTCGTAGCACGGAGCACGGAGAACTCGTGCGGCGCCGCTGCGCCGCGGCGCCGCGGGCTGGCTAGGATCAGTTAAGAAGGCAAGAAGGCAAAAGCATGGCAATGGAGAACGTAGGGCGCGTGGTGCAGGTGATCGGGCCCGTCGTGGACGTCGAGTTCGACCAGGCGGTGCCCGCCATCTACAACGCCGTGCGCATCCAGGACGACGGGTCGGGGGGCGGCGTCCCCATCGACGTCATCGCCGAGGTCGAGCATCACCTCGGCGAGAACCGGGTGCGCTGCGTCAGCATGCTGCCCACCGAAGGCATGGTGCGCGGCATGAAGGCCACCGACACCGGCGGGCCCATCACCGTCCCCGTCGGCATGGGCACCCTCGGACGTGTGCTCAACGTCATCGGCGAGCCCGTGGACGAGATGGGCAAGGTGGAGCACACCAAGCGCCTGCCCATCCATCGCCACGCGCCCAGCTTCGAGGAGCAGTCGGTCAAGCTCGAGATGTTCGAGACCGGCATCAAGGTCATCGACCTCATCGAGCCCTATCTGCGCGGCGGCAAGATCGGCCTCTTCGGCGGCGCCGGCGTGGGCAAGACCGTCATCATCCAGGAGCTCATCTACAACCTGGCCAAGAAGCACGGCGGCGTCTCCGTGTTCGCGGGGGTGGGCGAGCGCACGCGTGAGGGCAACGACCTCTGGCTCGAGTTCCAGGAATCGGGCGTCATCGACATCAAGGACCCCAAGAAGTCGAAGGCCGCCCTCGTCTACGGGCAGATGACGGAGCCGCCGGGGGCGCGCCTGCGCGTGGCCCTCACCGGCCTCACCGTGGCCGAGTACTTCCGGGACGACGAGGGCAAGGACGTCCTACTCTTCATCGACAACATCTTCCGCTTCACCCAGGCTGGCTCGGAGGTCTCGGCCCTGCTCGGGCGCATGCCCTCCGCCGTCGGCTACCAGCCCACCCTGCAGACGGAGATGGGGGAGATGCAGGAGCGCATCACCTCCACCAACAAGGGATCGATCACTTCCGTGCAGGCCATCTACGTGCCCGCCGACGACTACACCGATCCCGCGCCCGCGACCACGTTCGCGCACCTCGACGCCACCACGAACCTCAGCCGCCAGATCGCGCAGCTCGGCATCTATCCCGCGGTCGACCCCCTCGCCTCCTCCAGCCGCATCCTCGACCCTCGTGTCATCGGCGACGAGCACTACAAGGTCGCCCGCGACGTGAAGCAGATCCTGCAGCGCTACAAGGACCTGCAGGACATCATCGCGATCCTCGGCATCGACGAGCTGAGCGAAGAGGACAAGATCGTGGTGGCGCGCGCGCGCAAGATCCAGAAGTTCCTGTCCCAGCCCTTCCACGTAGCCGAGCAGTTCACGGGCATCCCCGGCAAGTACGTGAGCCTGGCCGACAACATCCGCAGCTTCAAGATGATCGTCAATGGCGAGCTCGACGACCTCCCCGAGCAGGCGTTCTACCTCGTGGGGCCGATCGAGGACGTCTACGAGCAGGCCAAGGCGCTGAAGCAGTAGCGATGCCCCTCCCCACCAAGATCATCCTGGAGGTGGTCACGCCCATGGGCCTCCTCCTGCGCGAGGAAGTGGACGAGGTGATCGCCCCCGGCGAGGACGGGTACTTCGGCGTCCGCCCCGGACACAC
>QHVP01000037.1:0-1124 GCA_003222295.1 Acidobacteriota bacterium
GGACGAGCGTGCGTAATGCGGCGACGGCGGCGGCGGAGGCGATGCGGAGTAGCTCGCGGCCGCTCTCCGGCGCCGCGCTCCCCGTCGGCTCAGTGCCGGCGCGTCTCCTTCATCACCCGGTGGACTTCGGCCAGGAGGCTGTCCGGGAAGCAGGGCTTGGTGAGGTAGCCGTCGGCGCCGGCCTCGATCGCGCGCTCGCGCGAGCGCTCGATGACGTGCCCGGTGAGGGCGATCACCGGGATGTGGCGCGTGAGGGGATGAGCCTTGAGCCGGCGCGTCGCCTCCCACCCGTCCATGCGCGGCATGGCCAGGTCCATGATGATGACGCTGGGCCGCAGCTCCATCGCCTTGGCCAGCGCTTCGATCCCATCCTCCGCGACCTCCGCGCGCAGGCCCGCGATCCTCAGGTATTCCGCGTACAGCTCGCGCGCGTCGAGGGTGTCGTCGACGACGAGGATCATCGGCACGTCGGGTCGGGTCGAGACACGGTTCATGCCCGGCACCATGGCAAGACAAACCATAGCATCCCGCTCCCGCCGGGGGGCGGGGCCTCACACAACTTCGCGCGCGGGCTGCGCGGCCGGTGACGGGCGCGTATCCGACGCCGCGCAAAGCGCGGCCAGCCACGCAAGCAAGGCCATGAGCGGCGACAGGATCCCGACCGCCATCACCACCAGCAGGTCGAGGTAGAAGGCGAGCCCCCATCGCATGTCGCCGATCGTCCACCGCGTGGTCGTCATACCCTGAGCCCAGTACTCGACGGCGGTCTTCAAGACGAAAGCGAAGCCAAACGTCCCCGTCACCAGCCAGGCGTTGCGCGCGAGATCGAGGAGGGGCGCGCCACGATGGCGGCGCTCCCGCGCTGCCCCGGCCGCCACCGCCAGCGCGCAGGCGGCGAGGCCGAGCGCCATGTCCTTGCGGAAGAACGAGGGCAGCCACTCGTCCTTGTTCACCGCAGTAAAGCTGTAGCGGAGGCCGAGCAGGGGCAGGGCGAGGTGATACAGGGCGAGGGCGACGGCGGCGGCCCCTATCGCTCGCCTCATCTCGCCTTCGCTCACGATCCGCAGGCGCATGAGGAGCACGGCGAGGGCGAGCGGAGCGAGCACGAGGAGGAGCGCGGGGAG
>QHVP01000037.1:1197-9777 GCA_003222295.1 Acidobacteriota bacterium
GGACGCGGCACCGGGATCGTCGAGGGTGGCCAGCGTGTGAACGTACGCGGCCACGAACCGCTCGCGCTGCCCGAGCAGCGCGCGCAGTGCCTGTGCCCTTCGCTCGGGTCCGAGCGCCAGGGCGTCCAGCAGCGGACGGCCCTGGTTGGAGGCGGGGATGGCCAGGCCGAGGAGCGTGCTCAACGTCGGAGCGACGTCGACCTGCCGGGCCCCGCCGCGAGCCCCGGCACGGATGCCGGCACCGGCGAGCACGAGGGGGACGTGGAGGACTTCCTCTTCGGGTCCGCCATGGCCGCCGATGCCGACGTGGCCGTGATCGGCGGTTACCACGAGCGTGTCCCGGTCGAGGTCGATCGCCGAGGCGAACCCGCGGATGGCGTCGTCGGCCTGGGCGGCCGCGCGCCGGTACTGGTCCGAGGCGGCGCCCCAACCGTGGCCGCTCTCGTCCACGGCGTGGAGCTCGATCATCACGAGGGCGGGCTGGCCGTGCAGCTCCCGCAGCAGCGCCTCGCCCTGCTGCGCCTGCCGGCGCTGCGCCGCCTCGTAGGTCGCGAAGGGGCCGGTTTCCGGCTCGTTCGCATAGACGACGGGACGCGCGATCGCGGGCGCGAACAGACGGAGGCCGCCCGCGCCCGCGGCCAGCGCCGTGACCAGACCCCGACGCCGCGCGACGGCAAAGGCGTGCTCGACGCCGAGCGGCCGGGGGTCGTAGTTCGTCGGCTGACCGTTGACCTCCTGCCAGGCGCCGCTCAGCATCACCGCGCGGCCGGGCAGCGACAGCGACGGCTCGCCGACCCGGCAATCGTAGTCGGCGCCGCGCGCGCGCAGCTCGCCCAGGAAGGGAAGGCCGCGCGAACCCCGGAGAGCGAGGCCGTCCACGAGCACCAGGACGACTTGCCGGGACGACGGCTCGCCCGTGAGTGCGTCCACCGGGGGGACGCCGAACGGGGTCTGGTAGTGAATGAAACCACCCAGGGCTCCCGCGGCCACCCGTCTGGCCTCGAGGCCGGCCAGCACGAGGAGGACGGGCAGCAGCAGGACGGCCCCGCGGCGGACGCGGTCGGCGGTCAACCGGTGACCGGTCAGTGCACGCCGCTCATGAGCCCGCGGATGGGGCGCACGAGGAAGGCCAGGAGGACGGCGGCGGCGATGGTGGTCAGGAACACGACGCCGAAGAGCTGGGGAAGCGGAAACGTCTCGAAGAGGCCGGCCACGCGCCCTCCGATGAAGTTGCCGAGCGAGATGGACAGGAACCAGACGCCCATCATGCGGCCCACCAGCCGTGGGGGCGCCAGCTTCGTGACCGCGCTCATGCCCACGGGGCTGAGGCTCAACTCGCCGATGGTGTGGCAGAAGTAGAGCGCGATGAGCCACCAGGGGCTGACCGCCTGGCCCTGACCGAGCCAGGCCGCGATCGCGACCACGAGGAACCCGAGGCCGACGAAGACGAGGGCCAGGACGAACTTGGCGGGGCTCGAGGGCTCGCGCCGGCCGAGGCGGATCCACGTCCAGGCGAACACGGGCGCGAGCAGGACGAGGAACAGCGAGTTCATGGACTGGAACCAGCCGGCGGGAAACTCCCAACCCAGCACGATGCGCCGCGTGAAACGCTGGGCGAACAGGTTGAGGCTGGAGCCGGCCTGTTCGAACGCGCCCCAGAACAGCGTCGCGAACACGAACAGCACGATCACGGCGCCGATCCGCTTGCGCTCGACGGGCGTGGCCCCCTGCCGCACCAGCCACACGAAGAACACGGCGGTGCCGCCGAGGATCGCGAAGTCCTTGTAGTCCCAGAGCGCCCAGAGGACGGCGCTGCCGGCCACCAGCCCGCCGACCACGCGCGCCCAGGTGGCGCCGGCGTTCTCCGGCGGGCGCTCCATCAGCCCGGCTCGCCCCAGTCGCTTCCCGCCCAGCACGTACTGGACGAGCCCGCAGGTCATGCCGATCGCGGCCGCCCCGAACCCCCAATGCCAGGCGATCTTCTCTCCGAGGTAGCTGCAGATGATCGGAGCGATCAGCGCGCCCGTGTTGATCCCCATGTAGAAGATCGAGAACCCGGCATCGCGGCGCTGGTCGGCCGGCGCGTAGAGCTGGCCGACCATCGAGCTGATGTTGGGTTTGAGCAGCCCGGTTCCGAGGACGATCAGCACGAGGCCGGCGGAGAACAGGGGCAGGACGTTCAGGGCAAGGCTGTAGTGCCCGAGCGCGATCAGCACCCCGCCCCAGAGCACGGCGCGGCGCTGTCCGAGCAGGCGGTCGGCGATCCAACCTCCCGGGATGGCGGTGAAGTACACGCCCGCGGTGTAGAGGCCGTAGATGGTTGCCGCACGCCGGGCATCCCAGCCGAGCCCGCCCTGGGCCACGGACGCGGTCATGAACAGGATGAGCAGGGCGCGCATCCCGTAGTAGCTGAAGCGCTCCCACATCTCGGTGAAGAAGAGCGTGGTCAGGCCGCGGGGATGCCCGGCCAGCCCGGAGGCGTCGACGGGGACCTCGGGCAGGAGAAGGGCGGGAGCGGTGGGGCGATCGGAGGCGGCGCCGGCCTCGGCCGGGTCCTTCGCGGTCGCCATGGCAAGAGCCTAGTCCAAGCGAAGGGGAATGGAAACGCATCATGGGAGAATCGGTCCGTGGACTACCGCGATCTGGCCGATCACCTGCTGCGCCGCGCCCGCGCGCTCGGCGCCGACGCCGCCGACGTGCTCGTGGCGGAAGGCACGGACTTCTCCGTCACCGTCCGCAAGGGCGAAGTGGAGACCCTCAAGGACGCCGGCAGCAAGGCGCTCGGCCTCCGCGTCTTCGTGGGACGCCGCACCGCGTCGAGCTACACCTCGGACTTCTCGCCCCCGGTCCTGGAGACGCTGGTGGGGGACACCGTGGACATGGCGCGTGTGACGGGCGAGGACGCGGCGGCGGGGCTTCCGGACGAGGCGCCGCCCGCGGAGGAGATCGACCTCGGTCTTTTCGATCCTTCGCCGGCCGCTCCGGAGATCACGAACTCGCAGGGCGGGACGTACGGCTCGGACGAGGGGTTCGTCGTGCTCGCGAACACGAACGGGTTCATGGGCTCGTACCGGTCGTCGGGCGTCGCCCTTTCGGTGGTGCCGGTGGCGGAGCGAGACGGCCACATGGAGCGCGACTACTGGTTCACGAACGGCCGCGGCCTGGGCGACCTCCTCGAGCCCGAAGAGGTGGGACGCATCGCCGCGGAGCGGACGCTGGCTCGCCTGGGGGCGCGGAAGGTCCCGACCTGCGAAGTCCCGATCGTCTTCGATCCGGAGACCGCGGCCGAGCTCCTGGGCACGCTCTTCCGCGGCCTCTCGGGCTACTCCGTCTTCCGCAACGCGACGTTCCTCAAGGACCGCGTGGGGCAGCAGGTCGCTTCGCCGCTGCTGAGCCTCGTCGACGACGGCCGGCGGCCGCGCGGCCTCGGATCGCGTCCCTTCGATGGCGAGGGCCTGCCCACGCGCCGCAACGTGCCGCTCGAGAACGGCGTCGTCCGCCACTTCCTGTGCGATTCGTATTCGGCGCGCAAGATCGGTGCGCGGCCGACGGGCAGCGCGCGGCGCGGCGTGGGCGGCGGCCCGTCCGTGGGGGCGGGGAACCTCTCGTTCGAGCCGGGCTCCACGCCGCCCGAGCAGATCGTCGGCGAGGTGGAGCGGGGCCTCTACGTCACCGACCTGATCGGCTTCGGCGTCGACCTCGTCTCGGGCGACTATTCGCAGGGAGCGGTTGGGCACTGGATCGAGAAGGGACGCCTCGTCCATCCCGTGCACGAGGTGACCATCGCCGGAAACCTCCAGCAGATGCTGCTCGACGTGGACAGGGTGGGCACCGACCTCGTGTGGCGCTCCTCGTCGGCGTCGCCGACGCTGCGCATCCGCCGGATGACGGTCAGCGGGAGCTGAGCGGCCAAGGCGAACAAGCCCTGACAAAAACTAAACCGAGCTCGGCAGTCGCCGGCTGACCGTGCACGCCCGAGGGGAGGGGTTTGAGGACCGCGCCGATGTTCTCGCGCCCCTGAAGAGCCCGACGAGGGCCCTCCGCTGAAGAGCTGCGTTCGAGACTTCCGCCCTGGCCAGGACTCGACTGCCACCGCCGCCGATCGCCGCCAATGATTGACGACGCTTCTCATGTGGATTAGCCTAGCTACGGCGATAGACATGGAGGCAGTGTGCGGACGGTGCAGATGACGCTGGATCCAGAGCTGGTGGCGGCCGTCGACAAGGCTGTCCGGCGGCTGGGCACGAGCCGCTCGGCATTCGCCAGGGAGGCGCTCCGCGCCGCCCTGCGTCGACTTCAGGAGAGGTCGCAAGAGGAGAAGCATCGCGAGGGCTACCGCCGCAGGCCCGTGAAGCGGGGCGAGTTCAGTGACTGGGAGAAAGAGCAGGCCTGGGTCGACTGATGAAGCGGGGCGAGGTCAGATGGTACAGGTTCTCCCGACCCGACAAGAAGCGGCCCGTCCTGCTGCTGACGCGGGATTCGGCCCTCGAGTTCCTGGGCGAAGTCACCATCGCACCCCTGACGTCGACCATCCGCGACATTCCTTCCGAGGTCGTGCTCACGGCGGAGGATGGGATGCCGCGCGATTGTGCCGTCAACCTCGACCACGTCCAGACCGTCTCCAGCGCCAAACTCGGTGGAGTCATAACGGCGCTCGGCGGCAACAAGATGTCCGAAGTGCGGTCGGCGCTCTTGTTTGCCCTGGGCTTCTGAGCACCCGCGGCTGACCGCGGCCTCAATCCCACACGAGGAAATGCGCCGGGACAAGAAGGCGGGGGCGCCAGGGGGCAAAGCCCCTGCATTCCCCTTGAGACCCAGTCCAAACATGCGGCTCACCACGAGGGCGGCTACACGGCGGCCGCGCTCTCTCAGCCTCTTTCTCTCTCGACCAACCGTTCGTGAGGAAGTTCGCGACCAACTCCACCGGGACGAGTCGCTGGTAGGGTGCTCTGCCGGCGCCTATACTGAAACGATGAAGGCCGATCCGCCGGCCGGAGCGGACCAGGCGCCCGACAGCACGCGGGACTGGATCGCCGACTTCGAGGCGGCCGCCCGCCGGGCCCTGCCGCTGCGCTTCCGCTACGCCTTCATTCACACCTACAAGCCCGTGATGGACGACGCCACCTATCGGTCGTTCGACACCATGGAGGAGTATCGCCGCTGGTGCCAGGAGAGCCTGCCCGAATGGCTCGGTTATGGCCGCGTTTGAGTACCGCCAGGCAGAGGAGGTCCGAGACGCCCTTGCCCGGCAGGGCGTGCGCTACCTCTTCATCGGGAAGTCCGGGGCGATCCTGCTCGGGTTCCCCGACACGACCCAGGATGCCGACCTGTTCGTCGAGAAGGACGCCGCCAATGCCCGCGCGCTGGTCCACGCGCTCCGCTCGTTGGGCTTCCGCCTGACTGGAACCGAGGCGGAGGAGATCGAGAGGGGCAAGGACTTCGTCCAGCTCCGCAACGGCCCCTTCGACCTCGACCTCGTCTTCGCGCCCGATGGCATCGAGCGCTTCGAGGACGCTTGGCGCCGTCGCGTGATGGTGGAGGGGTTTCCGGTCTGTCACCTCGACGACATCATCGCCAGCAAGGAGGCCGCCCGGCGCGCGAAGGACCTCGAGTCGCTGCCTCGACTGCGGGCGTTCAGGGACTACTGGCGGAGCCACAGGCGCGAGCCCTGACCACGCCCCGCCGCCGGGGTGTTTTTGCCGGCGCTGAGCGGCATGGATCCTGCTCCTTTGCCCCTCGCGCAGCGCGCGTCCTTGCATTCGCCGCAGAGTGGTGGCAGGAAAAGGAAAGGCGCGGGCGGCGCATGTCGATGGGACCAATGAATTTGGCGGGCGAGGCGGGCGGTGACGACCTGGAGTGCAGGAACTCCCTGGCTGTCCTCCGCCACCCCGGCGGGTGTCTCCGCAGAGGACGGCTCGCGGGCGTGAGCCGCCGCCCTGGTCGCGCGATCACAGTGAGGGCTGGCATGCCGAGAGCGTTCGTCGTCTCGAACCGGGGCGCGCGATGACCCGCGCTGTCCGCGCGGCCGGCGCGCAGATCGTGACCATTCTCATACTGGTCGTCCTGGCCGTGGGCGCCCGCGGGGACGATCCCCTGTCCACCGCCGACCTTGTCCGTTTCCTGCGCGCCGGCATCAGCGAGCGCATCATCCTGGCCGAGCTCCGCGATCGCGGCTTCGGCGAGCCGCTGGACTCCACGCGCGAGACCCAGCTGCGCGACGTGGGCGCCACCGAGACGCTGATCGTGGCCGTGCGCCGCGTCGCGCCCGCGTCGTCTCCGGCGGCGGCGGTGCCGTCGGCGCCGGCGGCCAGGGGCAAATCCCGCTCCGGCGGCGACGCCGGATCCTTCCCCTCCTCCACCACCGGCGGCCACGGGCCGACCTTCAGCGCCAGCACCCGTACCGTGCGCGTGCCCGTCTCCGTCCTCGACAAGCGGGGAAACCCGGTCATGGGCCTCCGCGGCGAGGACTTCCAGATCACGGAGGACGGGCGCAAGCAGGAGGTGACCTACTTCAGCGGTGAGCGGCGACCGCTGCGCATCGCGCTCGCCCTCGACGTCAGCGCGAGCATGGAGAACAAGGTCCGCGAGGTGGAGGACGCCCTCCGCCACTTCATCGACCTGCTCGAGCCCGAAGACGAGATCCTCGTCCTGCTCTTCAACGACCACGTCGACGTCGTGCAGGACTTCACCTCCGACCGCAACCGCCTCGGCCGCGTGCTGAACATGCTCCAGCCCGCGGGCGCCACCGCCCTCTTCGACGCGGCCAAGGAGGCCATCGAGCGCGTGGCGCCGGGGCCGGCGGAGAGCAAGGCGGTCGTCCTGGTCACGGACGGCATGGACACGGTGAGCGCGACGTCGTGGGGCGAGTTGCGCGAGCTGGCCAAGCGCTCGGAGGTCCCCGTCTTCTCCATCGGTCTCGGCAGCGACTTCACCTTCCGGAGCATCTTCAGCGGACCGGCCGGACCGATCGGGGGCGGCCGCATCCCCGGACGCGGGCCGGGGCGCGGGCCACGTGGGTGGCCGGGCGGCGGTGGCGGCGGCTGGCCGGGCGGTGGCGGAGGGGGAGGCGGATGGCCCCGAGGTCCGGTCCCCGGCCAGTCCGGGGCGGGCGGGGACTTCGACGCCAGCGTCCTCCTCGATCTCGCCGAAGAGACGGGCGCGCGGGCGGAGGTCCTGAAGGGCCTCGACCGCGATCGCGGAAACGTCGATCGCCTGAAGGACGCCGTCGAGTCGATTGCGATGACCCTGCGGCATCGCTACCTGGTGGGTTACGACCCGGCCACGGGCAAGCGCGGCTGGCGCAAGATCAAGGTGGACGTGGACCGCCCCGCCGTCACCGCTCACGCGCGCAAGGGCTACTATTCCGAAAGCTAGGCGGCCGCCTGATCCCGGCCGACAACAGGGACATCCCCGACCTACCGCGTCCCGAAGGTGACGGGCGACCGATACGGTAGAGAGTGGCCGCACGAGGCGTCCCGGTCCAAGGGCATCGCGTACGACCTGGCCGAGCGCGACAAGTCGGCACTCTGTCCCTGAACTGTCCCTTTTCTCGGTGCGGATCGGGCCGAAGTCGTCCGAGAGCGGTCGCGGCTAAGGGCCCTTCAGATCAAGCTCGAGTTGTTCAGGGTCGCCTGGAGTAGACGGCTGATTCTCGGTTCCTTTTCGTTTTCGGCCTCCGTCGGCTGTGTCGAGAGACAAGCGTCCGCCCCCACCAGTCGCACACCTTGACGTTCTAGGTGAAGCAGGGTAACCTCGCCACCTAGAATGCCTACTGGAAGCGACCAGGGCCGCGTCGAACTCCTGCAAGGCACGCTCGACCTCCTGATTCTGCGCACGCTGCGATGGGGACCCGCGCACGGCCATGCGATCGCGAAAGCGATCGAGCGTGGCTCGGATGACGTGCTCCTGGTGGAGCAGGGCTCCCTCTATCCAGCCCTTCACCGGTTGATCAAACGTGGCTGGATCACGTTCGACGACGGCACCTCCGAGAACAATCGCCGCGCCAAGTTCTATCGACTGACGGCGAAGGGCCGGAAGCAACTCGAGATCGAAACCAGCAAATGGGACACGCTGGCCGCGGCCGTGGGGCGAATCCTCCGTCCCCGCCGCGCCGGAATGACGTCATGACGCGCGGCCGGCGGATGCTGGAGTCGCTCGAGGACGACATCCGCGACCACATCGAGCGCGAAACGCGCGACAACCTCGATCGCGGAATGGCGCCCGAAGAGGCGCGTCGCGATGGCAGCGTGGGGAACAGCTGGCGCAGGACAGCTGGTATGCGGTTCGTATCCTCCGGCGGCGTCCCGTGTATGCCCTCCTCTCGGTGCTCACGCTTGCTCTCGGCATCGGCGGTACCGCTGCCGTGTTCGGCGTGGCGCAGGGCGTGCTCCTGAGCCCGCTGCCCTACGCGCATGAACGTGAGCTCGGCGTGTTCTGGATGAAGACCGACTGGACGCACGAAGAGTACTTGCACATCCGTGGACGGACGCCTGGGTTCCGGCAGGTGGCGCTCTACCGCCAGGGGGACGCCATGCTCCGCGTCGGCGGAGGATCCGCGCGCTTGGTGCCTGCGGTCACGGC
>QHVP01000037.1:9820-25518 GCA_003222295.1 Acidobacteriota bacterium
GTTTTGGCTTGTGGCAGGAGCTGGGCGGCGATCCGGCCATCATCGGCACATACGTGACGCTCGATGGCCGTCCGCGCACCGTGATCGGCGTGATGCCTCGCGGGTTCTGGTTCCCCGATCCCTCCGTCCGCATCTGGACGCCTGTGCCGCTGAGAGCGGACTCCCGCAGCTGGAACTCCACACTCATTGGTCGCGTGGCGCCCGATCAGGACGTTCGGGCAATGGTGGCGCCACTCTCGCAACTCACCGCGATGCTCGACGAGCGCTTCGACTACCCCGCGCGGCGGGACAAGGCGAAGGACCGGCGGATCACGCCGGTGCGCGACGACCTCCTCGGGCCCATGCGGCCGGCGCTGCTGGCCACGCTTGCCGCCACCGCGCTGATCCTCTTGATCGGATGCGCCAACGTTGCCGCCCTGGTGCTCGGTCAAGTCGACGCGCGGTCGGCCGAGTTTGCGGTTCGCTCGGCGCTTGGTGCGAGCCGGCAGCGACTGGCGCAGCAGTTGATCGTCGAGGTGCTGATCGTGGCCGTCGTCGCGGGGACCTTGGGCGCCGTCCTGGCGTGGGTGGGCTTCACCGTCGGCCATGGCCATCACCGTGATCGCGGCATCGCTCGTCATCCTCGTGCCCATCGTCTCGCTGTATCGACAGGACTTGCGCGGCGTCTTGAGCGCAGCCCGGACGGGAGGAATCGGGGGACGGGGCGGGCGGCTGGAAAGCGGGTTGGTCGTCACGCAGGTGGCGCTCGCGGTGATGATCGCCTCCGGTGCGGCGCTGCTCGCTCGCAGTGTCGCCAACATCTACGCGGTCCAACCTGGCGTGCGTGTGGATGGCGTCGCGGTCGTCGACGTGGTGTTCGACGGCACCCTCGATCGGGCGAGCCGAGAGAAGACGCTCGCCGAGCTCGAGCGCGCGCTCCGTGAGCTTCCTGGCGTGACGTCCGTCGGCGCGGGGCAGCAGTTGCCGCTGCGCGGCGGCGGGTACAGGGCGGGCCTGCGTATCGACGAACGCCCGGAGATCCAGAACGCGGCCACCGAATATCGAATCGTGACGCCCGGCTATCTCGAGAGCCTTGGCTTCGCCCTTCGCCGGGGACGCGCGATCAGTGGCGACGACCGGCCTGAAGCCGAACGTGTCGTCGTCATCAACGAGGTATTTGCCCGGAGGTACTTCCCGGGAGTCGATCCCATTGGCAGGTCGATCGGCATCGACGTCGACCAAGGACGCTCGCGCATCGTCGGGGTCGTGGCGGACGCCGCGGAAAAGCGTCTGACCGACGCGGCCGAGCCAGTACGGTATGTCGCGTTGGCGCAGATGCCCTGGATCGACGACGCACAGTCCATCGTCCTCCGCACCGCCCCCGGTGTCGCCGAGACCTCGCTCCTGGAACCGGTGCGACGCACCATCGCACGCGTGGCTCCCGCCGTCGCGGTGCAGCAGACGACGACGATGCGCCGCGTGCTCGACACCTCCGTCGGTCCCGCGCGCCAGGTCGTCTCACTCCTCTCTCTCCTGGCTGGTTTGGCCCTCATCCTGGGTGCAGTGGGCGTCTACGGCGTGATGACGCACTTTGCCACTCGCCGAAGGCGTGACTGGGCGATTCGCGTCGCCATCGGGCTTCCAGGTTCCCGCGTGATCGCGCACGTCCTCGGCCACGGTGCGATGCTGGTGTCCGCGGGGATCGTTGCGGGCATCGTTGGCGCGGCGATGCTCACGCGGCTACTGTCATCGTTTCTCTTCGATGTCAGCGCGCTGGATCCGATCGCGTTCGCGGCCGCAGGGGCAGCATTGTTCGGCGTCGGCGTGGCCGCGGCGTTTGTGCCCGCCTTGCGCGCGGGAATGGCCGACCCATTGGAGGCTCTTCGCGAACAGTAGGGATCTTGTCCCGTCGGGTGGGGTCTGGGCCTCGCCTCTGTCGGCCAGGCCGGGGCTCGCGGCCGACTGTAACCGCCGAGCGAGTTGTGCTTAGTAGACACCCATACCTGAGGCCGCGCGTGCTCAGCGGCTGGTCTTGACCTCCGTCCAGAGCCGGTCGTAGAGGACGGTCGCGGCTCCGATGTCCTCGATGATCTCGGTGCGCGCCACCACGTCCGCGGAGGGGAAGATCGCCGGGTTGTCGCGGATGCTGGCCGGCAGCAGGGCCAGCGCGGCCCGATTCGGGGTCGAGTACTGCATGGTCCGGCAGATCTCCGCCGCCACTTCCGCCTCCATCACGTAGTCGAGGAAGGCGTGCGCCAGCGCGGGATGAGGCGCACCTCTGGGGACGGCCAGGCTGTCGAGGAAGAGCATCGAGCCTTCCCTGGGAACGACGTAGTGGATGTCTGCGTCCTGGGCCATCGCCCGCGCGAACTGTCCGTTCCAGCCCTGGGCCAGCCACACGTCCCCCGAGAGCAGCACGTCCTCGAAGTTCGAGGAGTTGTAGGCCCGCACGAGCGGCCTCTGCGCGACCAGGGCGCGCTGGGCGAGGGCGAGGGACGCGGGGTCGGTGGTGTTGACGCTCAGCCCCTTCCACTTCAGGGCGGCGCCGAGCGTCTCGCGCGCGTCGTCCAGCATGAGGATGCGTCCCCGGAACCGCGCGTCCCAGAGCGCGCCCCACGAATCCACCGTGCCCACGCGGCTCTGGCGATAGGCGATGCCGGTCGTGCCCCAGAAGTAGGGCACGGAGTACCGGTTGCCTGGATCGTGCCGCCGGCCCAGGAAGCGCGGGTCCACGTTCGAGAGGTGGGGAAGGGCGGAGAAATCCAGCGCGCGCAGGAGGCCCTGCGCGACCAGGGACTGCACGGTGTAGGTGGACGGACAGATGACGTCGTAGTCGACGTTCCCCGACTGCATCTTGGCGATCAGGGCCTCGTTGCTGTCGTAGACGTCGACGTTCACGCGCACGTGATGGCGCTGCTCGAAGCGGCGCACGGTCTCCGGCGCGATGTAGTTCGACCAGATGTAGACGTTGAGCTGGCGGTCGGCGCCGGTGAGGGGAACGGGCGCGAGCAGGAACGGCGCGCCCAGCAGGGAGAGGCCGAGGCCCATCGGCACCGCGACCTGGCGGGGCCGGCGGCCCTGCTCCAGGCGCCAGGCGGCGAAGAGGAGGAGCACGGTGGCGGTCAGGAGCACGGTGGAGTCGGCGTTGATCTCGGGGCTCAGGCCGCTGCGCACCATCGAGTAGATGTGCAGGGGCAGCGTCGTCGCCCCCACCCCGGCCACGAAAGAGGTCACCACGTAGTCGTCGATCGACACCGAGAAGACGAGGAGGGCGGCGGCCAGGATGCCGGGGGCGATCAGGGGCAGGGTGACGTGCCGCAGCGTGCGCAGCGGGCTCGCGCCGAGGTCCATGGCCGCCTCTTCCAGGCTGCGGTCGAAGCCGGCCAGGCGCGCGCGCACGACGACGATGGCGTAGGAGAGGCTGAAGGCGACGTGGGCGAGCACGACGGTGAAGAAGCCGAGGCGCAGCCCCATGGCCGCGAACAGCAGGACCAGCGACGCCGCCAGCACGATCTCGGGCAGGACGAGAGGCACCACCACCAGCGCGTCCCAGGTCCCCTGCGCGCGCAGGCGCAGGCGATGGAAGGCGAGGGCGGCGGCCGTCCCCGCCGCCGTGGCCAGGACCGTCGTGGCCAGGGCGATGATCACGCTGTTGCGCAGGGCGGCCAGGACGTGCTGGTCGCGCAGCGCCACCGCGTACCACTCGAGGGTGAAGCCCTCCCAGCGCGCGGCCAGGCGCGCGCGGTTGAACGAGAAGGCCACGAGGACGATGAGCGGCGCGTAGAGGAAGGCGTAGACGGCGACGGCGAGCAGGGCGCCCGCGCTCGGCCGCCGTCCGGAAGGGGCCGTCACGCCGACTACCCCGCGCCGGCGCGCAGGGGACGCCGCAGGAGCCACAGGGCCAGGAGCACGCCCGCGGACAAGGCGAACGAGAGGGCCGCTCCGAACGGGATGTCCCGCGCCACCGCGAACTGGCCCTGGATGAGGCTGCCCACGTATACGTAGCGGGCGCCTCCGAGCAGGTCGGGGGCCAGGTACGCGCCGAGGGACGGGATGAAGACGAGGATCGAGCCGGCCACGATGCCGGGCCAGGTGAGAGGCAGCACCACTCGCCGGAGCACCTGGCCGGGCGCCGCCCCCAGATCGGCGGCGGCGTCGAGCAGCTCGGGGTCGAGCTTCTCGAGCGACGCGTACAGGGGAAGGATGATGAAGGGCAGCTCGCCGTAGACCTGCCCCAGGAGCACGGCCGCGGGGTTGTAGAGCAGGCTCAGCGCGGGCAACCCGATCGTGCCCAGGGCGAGGTTGACCAGCCCCTCCGTCCGCAGCAGGAACATCCAGGCGTACATGCGCACGAGGAAGCTCGTCCAGAAGGGCAGGATCACGAGGACGAGGAGCGCACGGCGCATCGTCGGCGGCGCCCGGCGCGCCAGCCAGTATGCGACCGGATAACCCACGACGAGGCAGGCGATGGTCGTGGCCGCGGCCAGCCCGACGCTGCGCGCGAGCACGCGCACGTACAGCGGCTCCAGGGCGCGCAGGTAGTTCTGCAGGCCCCAGTCGTGGGTCACTCCTCCGTACGCCGAGCGCCGTCCGAGTGAAGCGACCAGCATGAGGGCCTGCGAGCCGCCCACCAGCACGAGCAGGAGGAGGACGGCGGGGGCGAGGAGCAGGACGGCCTGGCGGTGGCGAGGGCTCATGGCCGCGGCGGACGGCGGCCGGGCTCGACCAGCCGCAGCAGGGCCGAGGCCTCGAAGGTCACGGTCACCGCGTCGCCGGCCTGCCGGCCGGCCGACGTCCCCGGCTCGGAGACGGTCAGGAGGTCCGCGCCCGCGCGCACGCGCCACTCGCTTCGATCGCCCAGGAAGAGCCGATCCTCCAGCACGCCCGCGACCCGGTTCTCGCCCGCGCCGTCGAAACCCATGCGCTCCGGCCGGACGCCCACCCACACGCGCTCTCCGGCCACGAATCCCGCCGCCCTCGACCGCAGCATCAGGCCGTTCTCGGTGCGGACGACGGTGGCGCCGACCTCCGCCGACTGCACGTCCCCGGAGAGGATGTTGCGCACGGCCAGGAACTCCGCCACGAAGCGCGTGCGCGGGACGTCGTAGATCTCCGCGGGTGGCCCCATCTGCTCGATCCGGCCGTCGTTCATCACGACGACGCGGTCGCTGAGGGCGAGTGCCTCCTCCTGGTCGTGGGTCACGAACACGAACGTGGTGCCGAGGCGGCGATGCAGCGACTTCACCTCCGCGCGCATCTCCTCGCGCAGCTTGCGGTCGAGGGCGGACATGGGCTCGTCGAGGAGGAGCACCTCCGGCTCGAGCACGACCGCGCGCGCCAGGGCCACGCGCTGGCGCTGGCCGCCCGAGAGCTGGTCCACGCGCCGGGAGCCCATCCCCGAGAGACGCACCATCTCCAGCGCGCGCTCGACCCGGGGGACGAGGTCCGCGCGCGCGCGGCCCGCCATCTCCAGGCCGAAGGCGACGTTCCCCGCCACCGTGCGATGCGGGAACAGCGCGTAGTGCTGGAAGACGGTGTTGACCGGCCGCCGATGCGGGGGGTCGTCGGTGACGTCGCGCTGGGACAGGAGGATGCGGCCGCTTTCCGGCGATTCGAGAGCCGCGATCATGCGCAGGAGCGTCGTCTTGCCGCAGCCGGATGGCCCGAGCAGGGTCAGGAACTCGCCCGGCGCCACCTCCAGGGACACGTCGCGCACGGCCACCACCGTCCCGAACGATTTGGACACCCCGCGCAGGGAGACGGCGCCGCGTCCCATGGGCGGCGATTGTATCCGCCGGCTCAGGCGTGCGGAGGATAGGCCTGGAGGGCGCGGTCCAATTCGGGCCCCATGCGCCCGGTCAGCATCAACCGGTACATCCGGATATCCCCGCGCAGCGACCACAGCGGGTAGGTGAACGTCGCCGGCTTGTTCTTCTCGAAGAAGAAATGGCCGATCCAGGCCGGCCCGTACCCCAGTGGAAACGCGGCCAGCGCGAACCACGGCCCCACCAGCACTCCCGCGGCCAGGCTGCCCAGCACCAGGGTCGTCCCCGCGAAGTGCAAGGCGCGCGTGGCGGCCCGGCTGTGCTGCGAGACGTAGAACGGCCAGAACTCCTCGAAGCTGGTCAGGCGGCCGCTTTCAAGCCCGGCCACGCGCCTCGCCTATGATGGGGCGGGAGGTCCCTTGATGACGTCGACGGTGTCCATCTTCCTCCTCTCCCTGCTCGCCGCCCCTTCCCCGCCGCCCTTCACCGCGGCCGAGATGATGCGTTTGCAGCGGATCGCCGACCCGCAGGTCTCGCCGGATGGAAAGTCCGTGGCCTACCAGGCCACGCAGGTGGACACGGCCACCTGGACGCGCAACACCGACATCTGGGTGATCCCGGCCGTGGGGGGCACTCCGCGCCGGATCACCGACGACCCGAAGTCGGACTCCCGCCCGCGCTGGAGTCCCGACGGGCGACGTCTCGCCTTCGTCTCCACGCGCGACGGCGGCGCGCAGGTGTGGGTGGTGGACGTCGCCGGAGGCGTGCCCCGCAAGGTGACGTCGCTTCCCACGGAAGCGGGAGGCGTGCTCTGGGTCGACGATCGGACGTTGCTGGTCACATCCGAGGTCTATCCCGAATGTGCGGCGGCGGCGGGCGGGGCCTACGACGCCGCCTGCAACCGGGGTCACCTCGAGGAGATGACCAGGCCCGGCGCCCAGGCGCGCGTGTACGACGGCCTCCTCATGCGCCACTGGGACCACTGGGAGGACCGCCGCCGCACCCACCTGCACGTGGTGGACCTCGCCAGCGGTCAGGCCCGCGACCTCACGCCCGGCACCACCGACGTCCCGCCCTTCACCGTCGGCGGCCCCGACGACTACGACGTCGCGCCCGACGGCAAGGAGGTCGCGTTCGTGCGCAAGGACGCGCCCGTCGAAGCCGTTTCCACCAACGGCGAGCTCTACGTCCTCCCCGTCACGGGCGGGGCGCCGACGAAAGTGGCGGGCAATCCCGGCTACGACGGCGAGCCGCGCTACAGCCCAAGCGGCGCCATGATCGCGTTCCGGGCCCAGATGCGGGCGGACTACGAGGCGGATCGCTGGCGCCTGATGGTCTACGACCGGGCCACGCGCGCCGTGCGCAACCTGACCGAGCCCTTCGACCGCCAGGTCGGCGACATCGCCTGGTCGCCCGATTCGCGCACGCTGTACTTCACCGCGGAGAACGACGCGCGCGTCCCCATCTTCGCGGTGCCGGCGGCGGGCGGGTCCGTGCGCACCATCGTGGGGGGAGTCAGCTTCGGCGACCTGCGCGCCGCCCCCGACGGACGCACGCTGTTCGCGACCGCGGCCGCCCTCACTCATCCCGCCGAGATCGTTCGCGTCTCGACGGACGGAGGGGCCCCCGCCGCCGTCACGCACGCCAACGATTCGGTCCTCGAGCCCTTCCTCCTGCTTCCCGGCGAGAGCGTCCGCTACAAGGGCGCGGCGGGGAAGACGGTGCAGGCCTGGGTGGTGAAGCCGGCCGCCTTCGATCCCACGCGCCGCTATCCCCTGCTCGTCCTCATCCATGGCGGGCCGCAGGGCGAATGGGGCGAGACCTGGAGCTACCGCTGGAACCCGCAGGTCTTCGCCTCCGCCGGTTACGTCGTCTTCATGCCGAACCCGCGCGGCTCCATCGGCTGGGGCCAGGAGTTCGTCGAAGACGTGAGCGGAGACTGGGGCGGGCGCGCCTACGAGGACGTCCTGAAGGGCACCGACTTCGCGGAGGCGCTGCCCTACGTCGAGAAGGGACGCACCGCGGCCGCGGGCGCCTCCTACGGCGGATACATGGTCGATTGGATCGCCGGCCACACAGGTCGCTACCGGGTGCTCGTCTCCCACGATGGCGTCTTCGACCTCCGATCCATGTACGGCGCGACCGAGGAGCTGTGGTTCCCGGAATGGGAATTCCGTGGACCGTACTGGGCCCGCCGCGAGATGTACGAGCGCTGGAGCCCGAACAACTTCGTCCAGAACTTCAAGACGCCCACGCTCGTCGTGCACGGCGAGCTGGACTATCGGGTGCCGATCGAGCAGGGTCTGGGCATGTTCACCGCGCTGCAGCGCCTCGGCGTCCCCTCCCGGCTCCTCGTGTTCCCGGACGAAGGCCATTGGGTGCTGCAGCCCGCCAACGCCGTGCGCTGGTATCAGGAGGTGATCGGCTGGCTCGACCGCTGGATGAGGCCCGCGACCCCATGAAGGCCTTCGCCTACGCCGAGCGCTGGGGACACGAGGAGATCGTCCTGGTGCGCGACGTCCGGTCGGGGCTGCGCGCCATCATCGCCCTGCACGACACGACCCTCGGCCCCGCCATCGGCGGCACGCGCATGCGGGTCTACCCCTCGGAGGACGACGCGCTTCTCGACGCGCTGCGGCTCGCCAGGGCCATGACCTACAAATGCGCGATGGCGGAGATGCGCTACGGTACGCGCGGGTGGTCGAGCGGCTGGGGGGACGTTTCCACACCGGCACCGACATGGGCCTGGACGAGCGCGACATCGAGGTCATGTCCCGCATGACGCGCTACGCCACGCACACGGCGGCCGGGGCGCGCATCGATTCCGCGGACCTGGCCGCGCTGGGCGTGTTCGCTTCGATCGAGAGAACGGCGCAGGTCCTCGATCTCCCGCTGCGCGGCCTGCGCGTCGCGATCCAGGGGCTCGGCGAGGTGGGGAGGCGGCTGGCGCGCCAGCTCGCGGAGGCGGGCGCGCGGCTCACCGTCGCCGACATCGCGGCCGCGCGCGTCGGCCACGCGGTGAGCGTGTGGGGCGCAGCCGCGGTCACACCCGATGCCATCTACGACGTCGACGCGGACGTCTTCTCCCCGAACGCCGCCGGGGGCGTGCTCGACGAGGCGACGATCCGCCGGCTGCGCTGCCGGGCGGTGGTCGGCGCCGCCAACGAGCAGTTCGCCGACGACGGCGCGGGCGAAGCGCTCCACGCGCGCGGGATCCTGTACGCGCCCGACTACGTCGTGAACGCCGGCGGCCTGCTCAGCGTGCTCTTCGAGACGGGCGCGCTGGACGAGCGCGGGGTGACCGCGCGCGTGCGGGGCATCGCGGACACGCTGGGCGAGGTCTGGAGGCGCGCGCAGACGGAAGGGGCGCCGCCCCATCGCATCGCGGATCGCATCGTCGAGGAGCGGCTGGGCGCAGCCCGCGCGGCGCGAAGGGAGAGGGCATGAAGGCCAGGATCCGCGGGGCGGAGCTGGCCTACGACGTGCGCGGGAGCGGGCCCGTCCTCCTGCTCCTCCACGCGTTCCCCCTCGGGCTCGCCATGTGGGACGACCAGGCACGCGCGCTCTCCGGCTCCTTCCAGGTGCTGCGCTTCGATTGCCGCGGCTTCGGCGGCTCGCCGCCCGGCGACGGCCTGCTCACGATGGAGCGCATCGCCGACGATGCGGCGGGACTTCTCGACCGCCTGCAGGTCCCGGCCGCCACCGTGTGCGGGCTCTCGATGGGCGGCTATGCCGCCTTCGCCTTCGCGCGCAACCATCCCACGCGGCTGCGCGGCCTCGTCCTCGCCGACACCAAGGCCTCCGCGGACACGGACCAGGCGCGGCGGGCGCGGGCGGAGCAGGCGGACAAGGTGCGCAAGGAGGGCACGGCCGCCATCGTGGACGCCGTCCTCCCCAAGCTGCTGGGCAAGACGAGCCACGAGCAGCGCGCCCCGGTCGTGGCGCGCGTGCGCGACCTCATCCTGGCCAATCCGCCGCGCGGCATCACGGATGCGCTGGCCGGCCTGGCCGCGCGGGCGGACTCGACGCCCACGTTGCGCGAGATCCGCGTGCCCACCCTGGTCGTCTGCGGGGAGGAGGACGCCATCACCCCGCCCGCCGAGGCGGACGCCCTGCACGCGGGGATCGCGGGCAGCACGCTCGAGCTGATCCCGAAGGCCGGCCACCTCGCGAGCCTGGAAGCGCCGGACGCGTTCAACCGCGCGCTGGAGACTTTCCTGCGCCGGGTGGGCTGAGCGGTTCCTTCGCCGCCGGTTCGAGCGCGCGCAGGACGTGCATGTGCAGGAGCGAATTGCTGGCCACGGCATGGCCCGTCTCCAGGAAGCGCGGGCCGCCGTCGAAGTCCGTGAAGCGGCCCCCCGCTTCCTCGACCAGGACCTTGAGGGCCGCGATGTCCCACGGGCGCACACCCGCCTCCAACCAGGCCTCGGCGCGGCCGTTGAGGACCTGGATGCACCCGGCCACGTCCCCGTAGCAGCGCGCGGAGGCCGCGCTCGCGATCAGCGACCGCACACCCTCCGCGCGCGAGCCCACATGAAGAGCTTTCAGCTCGCCCACGGAGAGCGTCGCCTCCGACCACTCCGCGACCTTCGATACGGCCAGGCGATCCCCGTCCCGGTAGGCCCCGAGGCCGCGCCCGGCGAAGTAGGTCTCTCCGAGGGCGGGCAGGCCGACCGCGCCCGCCACGATGTCGCCTTCGAACTCGAGCGCGACGAGCGGTCCCCAGAACGATCCCCCGCGGGCGAAGCCACGCGTGCCGTCCAGGGGATCGACGATCCAGCGGCCGCCCGTGCCGTCGTGGACGCCACTCTCCTCGGCCAGGATGGCGTGCTCCGGGAAAGCGAGGCGGATGACGTCCAGGATGGCCGCCTCCGAGTCGCGGTCGGCGGCGGTGACCGGGGTGCGGTCCGGCTTCATGTCCACCACGACGTCCTTGCGCCAGTAGCGGAGGCTGGCCGCGGAGGCGGCGAGCACGGCGTGGCGCGCCGTGTCCATCGCGCGCTCGACGTCGAGGGGGGCAGGCATCGGCGCGACAACTCTAGGACGTTTCGCCTCCGGTTCCAACCCTCCGCCGCCGGCCGGCATCTCAAGGGACCAGGGAGGTCTCATGAGGACACGTATGGCTTGGACCGCGGCCATGGCCGCGGCCGCGTTGCTGCTCGGGGGGCCGCTGGCGGCCGAGGACTTCCAGTGGCACGGACGGGTGGGGGCGGGCAAGACGGTCGAGATCAAGGGCGTGAACGGGGCCATCGACGCGGCCGCGGCCAGTGGCGACGAGGTCGAGGTCACGGCCACCAAGAGGGGCCGGCGCAGCGATCCGGGCTCGGTCCGGATCGAAGTCGTGGAGCACGCCGAAGGCGTCACGATCTGCGCCGTCTACCCGGACGTGGACGGGCGGCGCAACGAGTGCCGTCCGGGAGACGGCGGCCACATGAGCACGAGGGACAACGACGTGGACGTGCACTTCACCGTCCGGGTCCCGCGCGGCGTCGCCTTCGCGCCGAGGACCGTGAACGGCGACGTGGAGGCGGAAGGGCTGGAGGGCGACGTCAGCGTCCGCACCGTCAACGGCTCCATCCAGGTGTCCACCACCGGGCGCGCGGAAGCGCAGACGGTGAACGGCTCGATCCGGGCCAGCGCGGGCCGGGCGGACTGGAGCGGCGACGCGCAGTTCAAGACCGTCAACGGGAGCATCACGGTCACCCTGCCTTCCTCCACCGCCGCCGACGTGCGCGCGGAGACCGTCAACGGCGAGATCGAGACGGACTTCGCGCTCACCGTCTCCGGCCGCGTGTCGCGGCGGCGCCTCTCCGGCACCATCGGCGGGGGCGGGCGTTCCCTGGAGATGGAGACGGTGAACGGGTCGATCCACCTCCGCAAGTCGTCCTGAAGCGATCCGCGTAGACGCGGGCGGGAAGGGCGGCGGGACGGCAGCCAACCATCGCGCTGGTGGCCGCAAGGTGGTCCCGCCGCCGCCCGTTTGATAGGATTCGCGCCTCCCCGAGCGTTCCCGCTCGCCACCAGCGAGGTGCTCCATGCGAATCGGCGTCCTGCGTGGCCGCGAGAACTCCTACCCCGAGGCCTTCGTGGCCAAGGTCAACTCGATGGGCAAAGGGGTACAGGCCGAGTTCGTCCAGCTCGGGGGGACCAAGCTCAACGAGCCCGTGCCCTACCGCCTGATCCTCGACCGCATGAGCCACGAGGTGCCGTACTACTCGGTGTACCTGAAGATGGCGGCCCTGCAGGGCACCTACTGCATCAACAACACGTTCTGGCGCTCGGCGGACGACAAGTTCTTCGGCTACTGCGCGGCGGAGAAGCTGGGTATCGCGGAGCCGAAGACGGTCGTCCTCCCCAACCGCGAGTACGTGGACGACGTCACCGCGGAGAGCCTGCGCAACATGTGGCCGACGGACTTCCAGTACTACGCGGAGTTCGTCGGGCTGCCCTGCATCATGAAGCCGGCCTTCGGCGGCGGCTGGAAGGACGTCTACAAGATCCACGACCTGGAAGAGCTCTACCAACGCTACGACAACTCGAAGAGCAAGACGATGATGCTGCAGGAGCTCATCACCTGGGATCTGTACATCCGCGTGCCCACCATCGGGCGCCGATGGGCCCGCGCCATCCGCTACGACCCCGCCCCTGGCGGCATGGGCGGCTACAACCAGGATTACGACATACTGCCCCGCGACGTGCGGGACAAGTCGGAAGAGCTGTCCCTGCGCTTCAACCAGGCGCTCGGCTACGACATGAACGCGCTGGAGTTCGCGTTCAAGGACGGCAAGTACTACGGCATCGACCTCACCAACTACACACCCGACCTCGACTACCGCAGCCTGAAGGACGCCCACTTCCCGTGGGCGGTGGAGAGGATGGCGGAGTTCGCGGTGGAGAAGGCGCTTTCCGACGAGCCGACTCCAGCCGTTCCCGACTTCCGGGGCTTGATGCTGCGCTGAGAGCACGAGCCATGGCCGGCAAACCCGAGACCATCGACGAGTACCTCGCCGCCTTGAGCGAGGACAAGCAGGCCGCGCTCGAGAAGCTGCGCAAGACCATCCGAGCCGCGGCGCCGAAGGCGGAAGAGTGCATCAGCTACGGCATCCCCGCTTTCCGTCAGAACGGAATGCTCGTGGGCTTCGGCGCGACCGCGAACCATTGCGCCTTCTACCTCATGAGCGCGACCACGCTGGGCGCGCACAAGGAGGAGCTCGCGGGCTACGACACCAGCAAGGGCACCATCCGTTTTCGAGCGGACGATCCCCTGCCCGCCGCCCTGGTGCGAAAGCTGGTCAAGGCACGGATCGCGGAGAACGGGAGCTGATCGACGCCTTCAAAGGGCCGAGTCGTGTTCGGTTCCGGGAATGGCGCCGTCCGCATCCGGACGGGAGGCGCGGGGCCGGGACGCGCAACTGACTGGCCGGGTGGGAATTGAACCCTCACTGACGCTGGCACGCGCTTCGCACCCCGCTCTCAGGCCCGCGCTCCGATCGGCAGTGGAGGAGACATGGACGACCTCAGGCTCGACGTCCGCCAGGCCCTGCGCAGCTTCCTCAAGAACCCCGCGTTCACCGCCGTGGTCGTCCTCACCCTGGCCCTCGGCATCGGCGCCAACACCGCGATCTTCTCGCTGATGGACCAGGTCATGATGCGGCTCCTCCCCGTGAAGGACCCGGGGCCGCTCGTCCTGGTGCAAGGGCCCGGTCCCTTCTCCGGTCGGGCGTCGAGCCACTCCAACACCGTCCAGACGATGTCCCACCCCATGTTCGAGCACCTCCGCGACCAGAGCACCGTCTTCTCGGGCGTGCTGGCGGAGTACACCGCCTCCATCCATCTCGGGGACGGCGGACAGACGGACGACGTCCATGGCGACCTCGTCTCCGGCACCTACTTCGAGACGCTCGGCCTGCGCCCGGCGCTGGGTCGCCTGTTCACTCCCGACGACGACCGCGTGCCCGGCGGCCATCCGGTGGTCGTGCTGGGCCACGGCTTCTGGACGCGGCGCTTCGCGGCGGACCGCGGCGTCCTCGGGCGCTCCCTCCGCGTGAACGACGCGCCGATGACGGTCATCGGCGTGGCCCCGGCCGGGTTCCACGGCATCGAAGTCGGCGAGTCCGTCGACGTCTACGTCCCCCTGGCCATGCAGCAGCAGGTCATCCCTACCTGGCCGCGGGCGCTCGGCGACTGGCGGACCCGCTGGCTGACCGTGATGGCCCGGCTCAAGGACGGCGTGTCGGTGGCGCAGGCCACCGCCTCCGTCAACGTCCTCTACGGCCAGCTTCTTCGCGAGGACCTCGCTACGGTCAAGACGCCCTCGGACCGCTTCCGCATCGCCTTCCTGCAAAAGCGCCTCGTCCTGGAGCCGGGCGGGCGCGGCACCTCTGGCCTGCGCGACAACGCGCGCACGCCGCTGCTCGTGCTCATGGGCATGGTCGGCCTCGTGTTGCTCATCGCCTGCGCGAACGTCGCCAACCTCCTCATGGCGCGCGCCTCCTCACGGCAGAAGGAGATCGCGGTGCGCCTCGCCCTCGGGGCCAGCCGCGGACGCCTCGTGCGCCAGCTGCTGGTGGAGAGCGTGGTGTTCTCGCTGGCCGGAGGCGCCCTGGGGATCGCCTTCGCGGCCTGGACGGGCACCTTGCTCCTGCGTGCCCTTCCCTCCGAGCAGGCGGCGCGCGTGCTCACCGCCGACCCCGACCTGCGCGTCACCGTCTTCGCCCTCGCGCTGGCCATCGTCACGGGGACCATCTTCGGCCTGGCCCCCGCCCTCCAGTCGACGCGGCCACAGCTCGCGCCTACCCTGAAGAGCGAGACGGCGGCCGTCATGGGCGGGACGGCGCCGTTCCGCTTCCGCAAGGGACTGGTGATCGCGCAAGTGGCTCTCTCGCTCCTCCTCCTGATCGGAGCCGGCCTGTTCACGCGCAGCCTGGGCAACCTGCGATCGCTCAACCCCGGCTTCGAGCCCGAGCGCCTTCTCGCCTTCTCCGTCGATCCCGCCCTCAACGGCTACGATCCGGCGCGCCGCCTGGCCCTGTTCAAGCGGCTCCAGGACGACTTCGCGGCGGAGCCCGGGGTGAAGGCGGTCTCGCTGGCCGAAGAGCCGCTCATGACCGACAGCAACAGCAGCTCGACGATCAAGGTCGAAGGGTACGAGGCCAGGGAAGAAGAGGACATGAATCCCAATTTCAATTCGGTGGCCCCGGGGTTCTTCACCACGCTGGGCATCCCGCTCCTCTCCGGCCGCGACTTCACCGACGGCGACCTCCAGGCCGCGCCGAAAGTGGCAGTCGTCAACGAGGCCTTCGCCCACTACTACTACAAGAACGAGAGCCCGATCGGCCGCCGCTTCGGCCTCGGCCGCACCTTCAAGAAGGGGATGCCGCCGGACGAGGCGTACGCGATCACGATCGTCGGCCTGGCCCGCGACAGCAAGGCCGCCTCCTTGCGCGAGAAGCCGGTCCGTTTCGTCTACGTGCCCTACACCCAGCAGACGGACATCGGGCAGATGACGTTCTACGTGCGCTCGCCGCTGGAGGCAGTGGGGCTCGCGAGCCGCGTGCGGATGCTCGTGCGGCAGGCCGATCCGGGCCTGCCCGTCACGGAAATGAAGACCATGCGCGCCCAGATCCACGAGTCCCTGTTCGTCGAGCGCATGGTGGCCGTCCTCTCCGCCGCCTTCGGTCTCCTGGCCACCCTGCTCGCCGCCATCGGCCTCTACGGCGTGATGAGCTACGCGGTCTCGCTGCGCACGCGCGAGATCGGCATCCGCGTGGCCCTGGGCGCGGAGCGGCGAACGGTCCTCCTCATGGTCCTGAAGGAAGTCGCGGTGCTGGCCCTGCTCGGGGTCCTGATCGGCCTGCCCAGCGGTTACGGCCTCGGCCGCCTGGTCGAGTCGCAGCTCTTCGGGCTCACCGCCCGCGACCCCGTCACCTTCGCCGTGGCCACGGCCGTGCTGCT
>QHVP01000037.1:25540-37413 GCA_003222295.1 Acidobacteriota bacterium
CTCCCAGCGCAGCGACTCCACGGGGTCGAGGCGCGAGGCCTTGACCGCCGGATAGGCGCCGAAGAAGACCCCGACCCCCATCGAGACGAGCAGGCCGACGAGCGGCGACCAGAGCGGGATGGCCGTGGGCAGCGCGGGGACGGCCGCCTTCACCGCGGCCGAGATGAGCAGCCCCAGGATCACGCCGACCACGCCCCCGATGCTGCTGAGGGTGGCCGCCTCCACCAGGAACTGGCCGACCACGTCGCGCCGGCGGGCGCCGCAGGCGCGCCGCACGCCGATCTCGCGCGTCCTCTGCGTGACCGAGACCAGCATGATGTTCATGACCCCGACCCCGCCGATGACGAGCGAGATGAGGGCCACGAAGACCATGGCCCCGGTGATGCCGCCCGTGATGGCCCGGAACTGCGAGATGAGCTGGTCGGGCGTGACGAGCGCGAAGTCGTTGGGCTTGTCGAAGGGCACGCGGCGCCGAGCGCGCAGGGCGGCCACCGCTCTCTCGATCACGGCGGGCATGTCCTCCGT
The DNA here is from genome assembly GCA_003222295.1 of Acidobacteriota bacterium. GTDB lineage: Bacteria > Acidobacteriota > Vicinamibacteria > Fen-336 > Fen-336 > AA29. The sequence continues at coordinate 26,066 of QHVP01000037.1, forward strand.
CCGCTTCGGCACGATGTTGAGGTTGATGCCGTCCCGCTGCGCCCGGAAGGCGAACTGCCGCTCGAAGGCGGCGTAGGGCACGACCACCTTGTTGTCGGGCGAGAAGCCGAACTGCGCCCCCTTCTTCTCCAGCACTCCGATGACGCGGTAGCGCAGCCCCTCGATCGTGATGTCCTTCCCGATGGGATCCTGCTTGGGGAAGAGGGCCTCCTGCACCTCGCCTCCCAGTACCGCGACCAGCGCGTGGTGCTCGACCTCCGCGGGCGTGAAGCAGCGCCCGCGGCCCAGGCTCTGCGCGGTGGTGGTGGGATAGAACTCGTCGCTGCCCACGATGTACGGGCCGTTGGCCTCGAGGCTGCCGTTCTTGATGTGGAGGAGGCCCTCGGTAAAGGCGTACAGGACCCCCACCGTCGCGTCCGGGAGCAGCGCGCGCAGCGCCGCCGCGTCCTCGACGGTCAGGTTCTTCCGGCGCCTCTCCTCGTCGCTCTGGGGGCCGCCGGGGCCGAAGCGATCCTCGTACTTCTTGATCTCGAGGCGGTTGGCGCCGAAGGTCTGGAGGTTGCCGATGATGTTGTTGTTGAAGCCGGTGACGATGGCCACCATCGCCATCACCGTGGTCACCCCCACCACGATCCCCAGCACGGTGAGGGTGGAGCGCAGCTTGTGCTCGACGAGGGAGCTGGCGGCAAAGCGCACGTTGCCCGCGAAGCCGCGCACGAACGGGACCCAGGCCCTCATGACGCGCCTTCACTCATAACGCAGCGCCTCCACCGGAGCGAGCCGGGCCGCGGCCGCCGCGGGGGCCAGGCCGGCCACGAGGCCCGTGACCGCCGCCGTCCCGAGTCCGATGAGGATGAAGACCAGCTTCACCTGGGCGGGGAAGATCTGGTTCACGGCCAGGGCCACCAGCGCCCCTCCCACCACGCCGCCCGCGCCTCCGAGCGTGGCCAGGAGCGACGATTCCATCAGGAACTGCCGCTTGATGTCGCGCTTCTTCGCCCCCAGGGCCATGCGCAGCCCGATCTCCGGAGTCCGCTCCACCACCGAGACGAACATGATGTTGGCCACCACGATGCCTCCGACCACCAGGGAGAGGCCCGAGATGAGCATCATGACCGCGAAGGCGGCCGCGGAGATCGAGCGCCACAAGGACTGGATGGCCTCCGCACCCACCACGCCGAACGGGTCTTCGGCCCGGAACGGCGTCCGCCGGAGGGAGCGCAGCAGCGTCCGGACTTCCCCCTCCGTCTCCTCCAGGCCCTTCATGCCGGAGACCGGACGCACCATGATCGCGATCCCGTCGTCCGAGGTCATCACCTTCTGCAGGAACGAGAGGGGCACGAACAGCACGTTGTCGCGGTTCTGTCCCAGCACGTTGCCGAGCTTGGACTGGAGGCCGATGACACGGAGCGGATAGCCGTGGACGTAGACCGTGCGGCTGATGGGGTCGAGGTTCGGGAAGAGCTGGTCCTTGATGTCGTGGCCGACGATGGCCACCGCCGCCGCGTGCTCGTCTTCCAGGGGCGTGAAGAAGCGGCCCGCCTCGAGGTCCACGTTGAGCATGGTCAGGACGTTGGCCGTGTAGCCGGTCATGGGCACGTTCGAGAGTTTCCGGGCGCCGAGATGCACGTTGGCGAGCTGCTGGCCCTGGGCGCCCACGGCCGCGCAGGACCGGCACTCCGCGCTCACGATCTGCAGGTCGCGCATGGTCACCGGCTTGCGCCTCGTGGCCATGATGAATTCCTGCCGGCTGCGGAGGATGCCGTACTTGGTGAAGACGATGACGTCGGGGTTGAGGTTGACGACCTTGTTCAGGACGTAGTCGTTGAGGCCGCTGATGACGGAGAGGACGGAGACCACGGTCATCACGCCGATGATCACGCCCAGGAGGGTGAGCCCCGACCGCAGCTTGTTCAGGCGCAGGGCCTGCAGCGAGACGGCGAACAGCTCGGAGAAGCCCATGGGTCCTTCCGCCGGAGGTCAGGACGTCCCGGCGCCCTGCCCTTCGGCGGCCTTTTTCTCCTTCTCCGACATCTTCTTCACGCGATCGCCGTCCTTGATCTCGCGCAGCGCCTTGACGTCCTCGACGGTCAGGTTCTTCCGGCGCCTCTCCTCGTCGCTCTGGGGGCCGCCGGGGCCGAAGCGATCCTCGTACTTCTTGATCTCGAGGCGGTTGGCGCCGAAGGTCTGGAGGTTGCCGATGATGTTGTTGTTGAAGCCGGTGACGATGGCCACCATCGCCATCACCGTGGTCACCCCCACCACGATCCCCAGCACGGTGAGGGTGGAGCGCAGCTTGTGCTCGACGAGGGAGCTGGCGGCAAAGCGCACGTTGCCCGCGAAGCCGCGCACGAACGGGACCCAGGCCCTCATGACGCGCCTTCACTCATAACGCAGCGCCTCCACCGGAGCGAGCCGGGCCGCGGCCGCCGCGGGGGCCAGGCCGGCCACGAGGCCCGTGACCGCCGCCGTCCCGAGTCCGATGAGGATGAAGACCAGCTTCACCTGGGCGGGGAAGATCTGGTTCACGGCCAGGGCCACCAGCGCCCCTCCCACCACGCCGCCCGCGCCTCCGAGCGTGGCCAGGAGCGACGATTCCATCAGGAACTGCCGCTTGATGTCGCGCTTCTTCGCCCCCAGGGCCATGCGCAGCCCGATCTCCGGAGTCCGCTCCACCACCGAGACGAACATGATGTTGGCCACCACGATGCCTCCGACCACCAGGGAGAGGCCCGAGATGAGCATCATGACCGCGAAGGCGGCCGCGGAGATCGAGCGCCACAAGGACTGGATGGCCTCCGCACCCACCACGCCGAACGGGTCTTCGGCCCGGAACGGCGTCCGCCGGAGGGAGCGCAGCAGCGTCCGGACTTCCCCCTCCGTCTCCTCCAGGCCCTTCATGCCGGAGACCGGACGCACCATGATCGCGATCCCGTCGTCCGAGGTCATCACCTTCTGCAGGAACGAGAGGGGCACGAACAGCACGTTGTCGCGGTTCTGTCCCAGCACGTTGCCGAGCTTGGACTGAAGGCCGATGACACGGAGCGGATAGCCGTGGACGTAGACCGTGCGGCCGATGGGGTCGAGGTTCGGGAAGAGCTGGTCCTTGATGTCGTGGCCGACGATGGCCACCGCCGCCGCGTGCTCGTCTTCCAGGGGCGTGAAGAAGCGGCCCGCCTCGAGGTCCACGTTGAGCATGGTCAGGACGTTGGCCGTGTAGCCGGTCATGGGCACGTTCGAGAGTTTCCGGGCGCCGAGATGCACGTTGGCGAGCTGCTGGCCCTGGGCGCCCACGGCCGCGCAGGACCGGCACTCCGCGCTCACGATCTGCAGGTCGCGCATGGTCACCGGCTTGCGCCTCGTGGCCATGATGAATTCCTGCCGGCTGCGGAGGATGCCGTACTTGGTGAAGACGATGACGTCGGGGTTGAGGTTGACGACCTTGTTCAGGACGTAGTCGTTGAGGCCGCTGATGACGGAGAGGACGGAGACCACGGTCATCACGCCGATGATCACGCCCAGGAGGGTGAGCCCCGACCGCAGCTTGTTCAGGCGCAGCGCCTGCAGCGAGACGGCGAACAGCTCGGAGAAGCCCATGGGTCCTTCCGCCGGAGGTCAGGACGTCCCGGCGCCCTGCCCTTCGGCGGCCTTTTTCTCCTTCTCCGACATCTTCTTCACGCGATCGCCGTCCTTGATCTCGCGCAGCGCCTTGAAGGGACCGGTGACGATCTCCTCCCCGGCCGGGACCCCGGAGACCACCTCGACCATCAGCTCACCGGTGATGCCGGTCTTGATGGGCGCGAAGGCCGCCTTGCCGTCGCGCAGCGCGTAGACTCCCTGCTCCGTCCTGAGCTTGCCGGCCTCGTTCTTCTCGCCCTTGGGCGAATCGCGCACGATCACCGCGGCCAGGGGGACGGCGGCGACCTTCTCCTTGACCCCGGTGATGATGTCGGCGGTGACGGAGAAGCCGGGCCGGATGGTGGGCGGCGGCGCCTGCACCTTCACCTTGACCTTGAAGTTGATGGCGTCGGAAGTCGTGGTCAGGCCCTGGAGGTCCGGGTCGTCCTTGAGGATCGGCGAGTTCCCCACCTCCGTGACCAGGCCCTCGAACGGCCGCCCCGGATAGGCGTCGATGTTGAGCAGCGCTTTCTGCCCGACCTGCACCGTCGGGGTGTCCGTCTCGTCCACCATCAGGACCGCCTCCACGGTGGACATGTCGGAGACGGTGAGGAGCTGGGTGCCGGGGTTGTTCATGGTGCCGATGACGGTGACCTCGCCCGCCTTCACCCGCAGCGTGGTCACGATCCCGTCGATGGGCGCGCGCACGGTGGTCTTGGAGAGGGTGTCGCGGTTGGCGCTGAGGCCGGCGCGCATCTGGTCCACGCGGTTCTGGGCGGCTCCGAAGGCGGAGCGCGCGGTCTCCAGACCCGACTGGGCCCGCTGGAAGTCGGCCTCGGACGTGATCCGCGCGTCGTAGTTCCGCCGCGCCCGGTCGAAATCGCGCTCGGCCTGGGCCATGGTTTCCTTGGCGGAGTCGCGGTCGGACAAGCTGGCCTTGAGGGCGGCGCTGGAGCCGGCCTCCTCCGCCGCCGCCCGGTTACGGTCGATCTGGAGGAGGAAGTCGCCCTTCTTGACCTTGTCGCCCTCGCGCACGGCCAGGTTCACGACCTGGCCCTGCACGAGCGCCGACATCTCGACCTTGTTCTCCGCCTGGATCTTGCCGTTGGCGGTGACCTTGGAGACGATGTCCTGCGTCGCGACCTTCGCGGTGAGGACGGGCGTGGCTTTGCTGCGGCTGCGCGAGTACGCCACCCCGGCGCCCGATACGAGCACCGCGGCCACGATGATCCAGAGGAGGCGCTTGCGGCGACGAGTCAAGGCTCGCCAAACTACACCGTGGCCGGACCCGGGTCAACGCGTCAGTATTTTGGATCCGCGAGCGCCGTCCAGGCCCCGAGCGCGCTCAGCTTCTGATCCTGCGTCCAGGGCGGCCCCAGGGCCTTGCCCCAGGCGGTCACCGCGGCCTGTAGATCGCTCGCCGGGCGGCGCAGGGCCGCCTCCGCCTGCGCCCGCAGCTCCTTCTCGCGAATGCGCGTGACGGGAAGGCGATGGCCTTCGCTGGCGGCGGCCAGCGCGTCCCGGAAGTGCTCGCCGTCCGCGGTGTGGATGAGGGCGTGCGACGCGAGCACCGACTCCAGCGGGGGCAAGGGCCGCCCGGAGGCGGCGAGGATCACCGTCCTCACGACGTCGTAGCCTTCCGCGCGCAGGTCCTGGAGGGCCGCGCCCAGGGCGGCCGCCGCGCGCTCCCGGGCCTGGCGCGAGAGTCGCGCCAGCTCCGCCGCCGCCTTGGGCATCGGCAGATCCTCCACGGCGTGATACGGCTGCTTCGCTTCGGGGTCGTCCGCCATCTCGATGCGGCGGCGATCCACGACTTCCGGCGCGAGGGCGGAGCCGCCGACGGCGACGAGGGCGGCCCATCCCGAGTGCGCGCGAAGGCCGAGCACGGCCGGGAGGCGGGAGGTCTTCGTGGGTCCCTCCTTGGCGGCGGGGTGGCCTATTATCGGCCTCTTGCCCGCTTCTTCCGAGCTCGCCGCCGAGGTGGCCGTGCAGCCGGGGGCGCGCTTCGCGCCCGACCGGGTGCGGGCCGTGACCTTCGCGCTCGTCCTCGTCACCGCGCTGGCCTCGCTGGAATCCACCGTCGTCTCCACCGCCATGCCCACCATCATCGGCGAGCTGCGGGGCCTGGCCGTGTACTCGTGGGTGTTCTCCGCGTACCTCCTCTCCGCGACCGTGACCATGCCCATCTACGGCCGCCTCGCCGATCTCTACGGCCGCCGGCGCATCCTGCTCATCGCGATCTCGCTCTTCGTCGTGGGCGCAGGGGCCTGCGCGGCCGCGCAGACCATGACCCACCTCATCGCCGCGCGCGTGCTGCAAGGGCTGGGCGCGGGAGGCCTCATGCCCGTCGCCCTCATCGTCTCCGGCGACCTCTTCTCGCTGCGCGAGCGCGCGCGCATCCAGGGCCTGTTCAGCGGCATCTGGGGCGTGGCCAGCCTGGCCGGGCCCATGCTGGGGGCCGCCCTCACCGTCACCTTCGGATGGCGGTCCATCTTCTCCATCAACCTCCCGCTGGGCGTGCTCGCCTTCGTGCTGGTCGCGACCAAGATGATCGAGTCGCGCGCGACGCGGCCCGATCCCCTCGACGTGGGCGGCGCCCTGCTGCTCGCCGGCGGGATCACGGCATTGCTGCAGTCCGTCCTGCAGAAGGCGGGCGGGGCCGCCCTCTCTTCGGGGCTGCGCCTGGCCCTGATCGCCGGCGGTCTGATCCTCCTTGCCCTCTTCGCGCGCCAGCAGGGGCGGCGCGCGCATCCGCTCATCCCGCCCAACCTGTTCCGTCACGCGCGCACGGTCTCGCCCTACCTCTCGGGCGCGCTCCTGGGCACGACGATCTTCGGCGTGGACACCTTCGTGCCCCTCTTCGTGCAGGGCGCCCGCGGCGGCACGGCCATGGCCGCGGGGGCCGTGGTCACGCCGGTCGTCTTGATGTGGGCCGTCTCCGCCGCCCTGGCCGCGCGCTCCGTGGTCGCTTTCGGCTTCCGGCGCACGGCCCAGTTCGGATCCGTCCTGATCCTCCTCGGCTGTACCGGGCTCATCGCCTGCGCGGTCCTCCACGCCCGCGTAGGTACCATCACCGCCACCTGCGCCCTGATCGGGGCCGGCCTCGGCCCTTCGTCGATGTCGCAGGTGCTGGCCATCCAGCACGCGGCGGAGGAGCATCAGCGAGGCGTCGCCACCAGCCTCGTGCCCTTCTTCCGCGCGGTGGGGGGCGCCCTCGGCGTGGGCGCCCTGGGCGGGCTCCTGGCCGCGGGCCTGTCCCACCGTCTGGGGCCGGCGGCGGAAGCGGCGGGAGCGCTCCTGGCCCATAGCCGCTCGGCGGCGCCCGTCTCACCGGAAGCGCTGCAGGGCCTGGGGGCGGCGCTGGAGGCGTCCCTCCTTCCCGTCTTCGTCGTCCTCCTCGTGCTCGCCGCCCTGAATGTCGGCGTCGCCTCGTCGTTCCCGCGACACGCCGACCCCGATTCGCCGCGCGTTTGACGGGACCGCTCTCGCTCGGTAGCGTCCCGCCCCTGGAGGTCGCCATGGCCGAAGACCGTTTCCGCGTCCGACCGGACAGGAAGTTCCGGCTCGAGGACCACGACCCCGGGTTCACCGGGCGCTTCGAGTCGAAGGAAGACGGCAAACGGCATCTCGAGGAGGGGCTGGCGAAGCTCCGCGACCTGCAGGAGAAGCTCTACGCCCAGGACCAATGGGCGGTGCTGCTCATCTTCCAGGCCATGGATGCCGCGGGCAAGGACAGCGTGATCGAGCACGTCATGTCCGGCGTCAACCCGCAGGGCTGCCAGGTGTTTTCGTTCAAGGCGCCCTCCGCGGAGGAGCTGGACCACGACTTCCTCTGGCGGACGACGCGCTGCCTGCCCGAGCGCGGCCGCATCGGAGTGTTCAACCGGTCGTACTACGAGGAGGTCCTGGTGGTGCGCGTGCACCCCCAGATCCTCGCCAAGCAGAAGCTACCGCCCGCCCTCGTCACCGACCGCATCTGGAAGGAGCGATACGAGGACATCGGCGCCTTCGAGCGCTACCTCTCGCGCAACGGGACGGTCATCCGCAAGTTCTTCCTGAACGTCTCCAAGGAGGAGCAGAGGGAACGCTTCCTGGCCCGCCTGGACCAGCCGGAGAAGAACTGGAAGTTCGCGGCCGCGGACGTGGAGGAGCGCCGGCAGTGGGACGAATACATGAAGACCTACGAGGAGATGATCGAGGCCACGACCAGCGAGGAGGCCCCCTGGTTCGTCATCCCCGCCGACCACAAGTGGTTCACGCGCCTCGCCGTCGCCGACGTGATCGTGGAGACGATGCAGGAGTTGGACCTCCACTTCCCCGAGGTCTCGGAGGCGCAGCGCCAGGAGCTGCAGCGGGCGCGCGCGCTGCTGGAGGGGGGATAGAGCTAGAAGGCGGGCGCGGGCAGGCGGCCGTCGACTTCGAAGACCCGGCGCTTGAAGGCGAAGGAGGCCGAGCGGAAGACGTCCTCCTTCGTGACCTCGACGCCCTCGCGCGTGACCACGCAGCGCCAGCTCTCGGGCACGCTGGGGCGCCGTGACGCAAGGGCCTCGCGTACGAAGAGCCCCACGTTGGCGCCGTGCTCCGGGTCGCGGGCGGAGGTGTAGAGGAAGGCCTCCACCCCGTCCGCGCGCATCTCGCGCCCCAGGGCTTGCGACGCCGCATACTCGGACGGCGAGGAGATGAGCGCCCGATACCGGGCAAAGGCGCCGCGGGTGAGGTCCACGCCCCGCCGCGTCTCGTACGGGGCCTGGAAGATCGAGACGTCCGTCTCCAGCGGCGTGAGCTCCGCGGTCGTGCCCTCCAGGAACAGGAGCAGGTAGTACGCCTTCTCCGCGAAGGCGGTGGTCTGGGTGCGCGACCCGTACCAGATGCCGTTCTCGGCGCGGGTGCCGAACCGCGAGCCGTGGCGCAGCGGCGGATAGCGGAAGGGCGTGAAGAGCAGGTAGTGGAGGCCGGCGGGGACGCCCGTGGGCGGCTTGACCTCCTCGATGAGCTCCTCGAGCAGGGCCTGCTCCGCGTCGGAGTCCACCAGCTTGCGCGTGGAGAAGAGGTGCTGGGACTCGACGACGCGCCAGGCCCGCCCGCTCAGCGGACGGAGGCTAGACCTTCCCGCGCATCGCGTCCAGATACTCGATGGCATCGACGAGGCCGGTGACGGTGCGGATCCGCTCCGCGGGGACGCCTCCCAGGTGGCGGTTGGGGGCGTGCAGCCACTGGCGGGCCTTCTCCGTCTGCCCGCCCAGCAGGGCGTCCAGGCTGCGGAAGAGGCGCACGAACAGCACGGCCAGCTCGCCCTCCTTGCGCGCGGGATCGAGCGGACGCTCGTCCAGGCGCGAGAGGGTGGAGGGGCTGACGCCCAGGACCACGGCCAGGTCCTTGCGGGGCAGGCCGAGGAGATCGGACGCGCGCAGGGCCGCGCGGGTGAGGACGACGTTGCGCCGCGGCGCTTCGACCTGGGGGCGGGGCGGGGCGCGTCGTTCCCGGGGGCGCGAGGGCACGAGGCCGGCCTCCTTTCAATTGACATGATATCGACAAAATGGCGTCAATTGCAATGGAGCCGTACCATGAACGTCCACCCCATTCCATCTAGCGTCTCTCCAGGAACCCTCTGCCTTCGAGAATCGCCGGGATCGCCTTTTCGATTCGCGCCACCCGTGTCGCCGACTGCTTGGCTGCGGCAAAGTGGTACAGGTAACTCCTCTGCCGCCCCGGCGTCAGCGCCTCGAAGGCGCGCTTGAAACGCGGGTCTCTTCGGAACCGCTCTCTCAGCTCCTCGGGAACCGGAAAATCTGAGGTCTTCTTTCGCTTCATCCGCAGCCCAGCCTTCTCGACTGCGATGGCCTCGCGCACGTAGGCCTTGATGGTCGCCGCCCTCGCCGTGATGTCCTTCGCGCTGGTGAACTTCATTACACGCCCGGCGTGCACCTGGCCGAGCTGCACCAGCACCTTCCTGGGGTCCTTCAGCAGGGCGCCTTGAAAGAAGCCCAGCCCGAAGTACTCCTTGAAGCCCTGCATGATGACGACGTTCTTCCCGTCCACCGTGTAGGTGGGCTTACCCCACTTACACTCCTCCTTCATCGCAAAGCCGCCGAGCACCCGCCGCATCTCCGCGATCTCCGCCTCCCACCGCTCTCGATACGCCATCTCCATGCAAGCACCACCCTCCACGATCATTTTGCGCAACGTCTCGCCTTCCTCAACTTCGTTGCCTGGCAATCCGTAGTGACACTCGGGCGCGGTTCCCCCCGATGACGAGAACGTTCAGGAGGCGGCCGCGGCCACGCGGTCGCGCAGGGACGCGGGCACGTAACGCTCGACGAGGCGGCGGTGCAGGCGCGGCCGCGTGGTGCTCAGCCAGACGAGGAAGTCTTCCGGGGTGGAGAACGCGCGGCCGCCCTCCGGGTCATTGACCTCGCAGGTGGTGTTGTCGAAGTTCCGGCAGATGAGGGGGCGTTCGGGGTACACCCCGCAGAGCAGGCTGCCCTGCAGATGGCGGCAGCGGGTCTCGAAGACCACCGACCACTCGCCGTCGCCGTCGCGATAGACGCTGACCTGCTCGTGGTAGAGGTACCAGAGGATGTCGGACGCGTTGCGCACGGAGGTCGGCTCGTTGATGCCCACGCTCACGTACGTGCAGCACTTGCCGCATTCGGTGCAGGCGGTCAGGGCAGGGGCGGCCGGCATCATGGGAAGGGGAATGCGCGTCACTCGGGGGACCTCCTGTGGATGTTGTACACCGCGCGCCCTTCCGCGACCAGGACGTCGCCTTGCATGACCGCGATGCGCACGTGGCATACGCGGTTGCCCTTGCGGACCAGCTCGGCGGACGCGCGCAGGGGCGCCGTCAGGCCGGCGGGTTCGAGGTAGTCCACGCGCAGGTCCACCGTGGACACGCTCTCGCCCGCTCCGAGGGCGGACCAGGCGGCCAGCCCTCCCGCGGTGTCGATGAGGCTGGAGACGACCCCGCCGTGCAGGGCGGGGCGGCGTGGATCCCCGATGAAGTCCTCCCGCACCGCGAGGGTGAGCACGCAGGCCCCCGCGCTCACCGACTCGCCGCGCAGGCCGAGCAGGCGGTTGAAGGGCACGTGCTCCTCCATCACCCGCATCAGCTCCTCCGGCGTCTTCGGAGCCCAGTGACCATGCGGCCGGTGTTGCGTCACGATGCACACTCTATCGAAGGTCCGGTTCCCTGGTGAGACCCTCCGTCTCCGTCGTGATTCCCGCCCTCGACGAGGAGCAGCGCCTGTCCGCCGCCATCCGGTCCGTCCGCGCGGATGCCGACGTGATCGTCGTGGACGGCGGGTCCGGCGACGCCACGCGGGAGGTCGCGGCCCGAGAGGGAGCGCGGGTCCTCGAGGCCGCGCGGGGACGCGGGTGCCAGCTCGACCAGGGGGCGCGCGCCGCCACCGGCGAGTGGCTGCTGTTCCTGCACGCGGATACCCGCCTCGAGACCGGCTGGGCGGACGCCCTCGCCGCCCTCCCGGCGGACGTCGTGGGGGGCGCATTCCGCTTCGCCGTCGAGTCCCCGCGCCCGGCCTTCCGCGTCGTGGAAAGGGCGGTCCGCCTCCGCCTGCGCCTCTTCGCCCTGCCCTACGGCGACCAGGGTCTCTTCGTACGGCGTGAGGTCTACGCGCGCATCGGCGGAGTCCCACACCTGCCCCTGATGGAGGATGTCGCGTTCGTGGCCCGGATGCGACGCGCGGGACGGCTCGCCTTCCCCCCCGTGCGCG
>QHVP01000306.1 GCA_003222295.1 Acidobacteriota bacterium
GATGGGCTGAGGCGCGATCTTCTTGCCGCCCGAGGTCACGATGATGTCCTTCTTGCGATCGGTGATGACGAGGAAGCCCTCCGCATCGATGATCCCGACGTCACCGGTGTGGAACCAGCGGTCGCGGTCGAGGGCGTCCGCCGTGGCCTCCGGCTTGTGGTAGTAGCCCTGCATGACGTGGGGGCCGCGGGTGAGGATCTCGCCGTCCTCCGCGATCTTGACCTCGACGTTCTGGAGGGGTGGCCCCACGCTGCCCGGCTTCATGCGGTCCGGCCGGTTGACGGCGATGACCGGACTCGTCTCCGTGAGGCCGTATCCCTCCAGGATGATCAGGCCGACGGCGCCGAAGAACTCCCCGATCTCGCGCGCGAGGGGCGCGCCCCCGGAGACGAAGAGGCGCAGCCGTCCGCCCGTCCGCTCGCGGATCTTCGCGAACACGAGGCGATCGGCCAGGGCGTGCCGGGCGCGGAGCCCGACGCCGGGCGGGCGGTGCTCGACGCGTCCGTGAAAGACCTCGCGCCCGACACCCAGCGCCCAGCGGAAGATGCGCTGCTTCAAGGCCGAGTCGGCGGCCACTTTCTCCCGCACGCGCGCGTACATCTTCTCGTAGAGGCGCGGCACGGAGAGCATCAGGGTGGGCCGCACCTCGACCATGTTGGCGGGTACCTTCTCCACACTCTCGGCGTAGGCGATGGTCACGCCCTGCTGGAGCATCAGGTAGTGCCCGCCCATCCTTTCGAAGATGTGGCAGAGGGGCAGGAACGAGAGGGCCACGTCGCTGGGACCGAAGTCGCCGAAGGCGGCCAGGGCCCCGTGGACGTTCGACACGATGTTGTCGTGGGTGAGCATCACCCCCTTGGGATCGCCCGTGGTCCCCGAGGTGTAGATGAGCGTGGCCAGGTCCTCCGGCGCCGCTTCCGCGGCGCGGCGCTTGACCGCATCGCGGTCCGCGGCCAGCGCTTCGCGCCCCCGCGCGCGCACCTCGTCGAGGGAGAGCGTTCCCTCCTGGGGCGGGTCGTCGAAGCGGACGACGTGCTCGAGGTGGGGGGCCTTCGCCCGCACCTCGAGCACCTTCTTCACCTGCGCCGCGGTAGAGGCGAAGGCCACCTTGGCCTGGCTGTCGTTCAGGACGTAGAGCACCTGGGCCGGGGGCAGGTTCGGGTAGATGGGCACGTCGACCGCGGCCGCGCACAAGGTGGCCAGGTCCACGTAGGCCCACTCCGGCCGGTTCTCGGCCAGCAGGGCCACGCGATCGCCCTTCTCGACGCCCAGCGCGCGCAAGCCCATGGAGAGCTCCTCGACGGCGCGCCGGAATTCCTCGGAGCTGATGTCGCCCCAGCTCTCGCCGCGCTTCGCCCGGAGGTGGTCCGGCTTCCGATAGGTGCATCTTCATCGGCCTCCCCGCCCCGCGGCCACGCTGAGGACGGCGCGGCCCGAAGTGGAAGCGCCGGCCGCGGCGGCCCCGCGAAGGAGGAGGTCCACCGCCGGCCCGGCCAGCAAGGCCAGATCATAGTCCTTCCGGCCGATCACCCACGACGTGACCAGCTCGTCCAGCGTCCCGAAGAAGGCCTTGGCCACCAGCTTGCGCGGCACGTCCGCGCGCAGGGTGCCCTCGCGCTGGCCCTGCTCGATGACGGAGCCCACGAGGTCGAAGTACCGCCCCAGCCAGGAGGCGGTGAAGCGCTCCATGAACTTCGTGGATTGCCGCAGCTCCACCTGGAAGACGACGGCGAGATCGCGATCGGCTCCCAGCGCGCGCAGGTGGTGCTCGGCGATGAGTCGGAGGCGGGAGGGCGCGTCCTCCACCGCCTGCATCTCCTGGCTCGCCCGCTCCACGTGCTCCGCCATCAGCTCGTCGAAGAGGGAGACGAGGATGTCCTCCTTGCCCCGGAAGTACAGGTAGATGGTCCCGTCGGCCACGCCCGCGCGCGCGGCGATCTCGGCCACCCGCGCCGCGAAATAGCCCTTGCGCGCGAAGACCTTCACCGCCGCCTGCAGGATTCGTCTTCGCTTGTCGTCGCTGCGCTTGCGGGCCATGGGATGACTGAATCTGGATTCATTGTCGATGGCCCTGGAGCGAGGCGTCAAGCGGGCCTCGGGCCGGGCGGCGACCGAAGGTAGACTTGCCCGACATGCCCGCCGTCACCGTGTATCTCGGGCTCGGCTCCAACCTCGGTGATCGCGAGGCCCACCTCGCGCGGGGCCTGGCCGCCCTGGGGGCGCGCGGCGTGCGGGTGACCGCGCTCAGCTCGATCTACGAGACGGAGCCGGTGGGCGGTCCGGCGCAAGGGCCCTACCTGAACCTGGTCGCGGCCGCCGAGACGGCGCTCTCGCCGGAGGCGCTGATGCAGGTGGCGCTGGAGGCGGAGGCGGAGGCCGGCCGCGTGCGCGGCGTGCGGAATGCCCCCCGCACCCTCGACGTGGACATCCTCTTCCATGGCGATCTCCGGCGGCGCACGGGCACGCTCACCCTTCCCCACCCGCGCCTCCACGAACGGCGCTTCGTGCTGGTGCCGCTGGCGGAGCTCGCGCCGGACCTCCGCCACCCCGGCCTGGGGCGCACGGTGGCGGAGCTGCTGGCCGCCTGCCCGGACCATTCGCGCGTCGGGGCCTGGCCCGGGCGCGTGGTGGCGCGCTGATGGCAGCCCACTACATCGTCATCGAAGGGCCGATCGGAGTGGGCAAGTCGTCGGTGGTGGAGCGCCTGGCCGAGCGCATGGAGGCGCGCACGGTCATGGAGGAGTGGGGACAGAACCCGTTCCTCACTCCCTTCTACGAGGGACGGCCGGGAGCCGCCTTCCAGATCGAGCTCTTCTTCCTGCTCTCGCGCTATCGCCAGCAGCAGGAGCTCACGCAGCGGACGCTCTTCCAGAGCTTCACCCTCTCCGATTACGTGTTCGAGAAGAGCAAGCTGTTCGCGTTCCTCAACCTCGACGACTCCGAGCTGCTCATCTACGAGAAGCTCTACTCGCTGCTGGCCGAGAGCGTGCCGCGCCCCGACCTCGTCGTGTACCTCCAGGCACCCACGGAGATCCTGCTGCGTCGCATCCGCACGCGCGGCCGGCCGGAGGAGGCGCGCCTGAGCGAGGAATACCTCGCCGAAGTCAATCGCGCCTACAACCACTACTTCTTCCACTACACGGCGACGCCGCTCCTCGTCGTCAATACCGCCGACGTGGACTTCGTCTCGCGCACGGAGGACGTCGATGACCTGCTCAAGCAGATCCGCGGGATGGGGAAAGGCACGCAGTACTACGTGCCCCTCGGCCACAAGCGCTAGGCGCAACAACAAACAAACGGACGGGGACGGGGCACGTTCACGTTGACGGGGCACGTGCACGTCAGCGTGCACGTGAACGTCGCGCGTCCGGCGGACGCCGCGCCACTCCTGGATGCCGAGCGGCTGGATGTCTACGGCGTCGCTCTCGAGTTCCAGCTGCAGGCCTCGGCGCTTGCGCTGCGTCGGACGCGTCCACACCCTTGCCCCTCACACGCGCGACCCCGGGGCCTTGACCTCGCGAGTCCTCTGGTCCATCCTTTTCCAGGATTTCCCATGGCGTCGTTGGCAGGCTCCCGAGCTCGTCAGTTGTCGCTGCCCTTCGAGGAAGCGCCACTCTGGGACGGCTACGGGCTGGAGGCGGCGCTGCTGCGCGAGACGTCGCGGCCGCTGCGTCTCACCCTCACCCAGAACCGCTCGGTGCTCCTCTCCTTCCGCCGCAAGACGGGCGTGATCCACCTGCGCCTCCATCGCATGTTCCTGCACGCGCCGCTGGCCGTGGTGCGCGCGGTGGCGCGCTCGCTGCGCCGCACGAGCCGGAGCGCGGACAGCGAGGTGCGGCGCTTCATGAACGAGAACCTGCACCGCGTGCGCAAGGTGCCGCGGCAGCTGCCCCCGCTCCTGACCTGCGGACGCGTGCACGACCTGCAGCAGGTGTTCGATCGGGTGAACGCGCGCTTCTTCAATTCTGCCCTGCGCGTGCCCCTCACCTGGGGCCGGGGCAGCGGCCGCGCGCGCCGCGGCGGGCTGACCTTCGGCAGCTACGATCCCGTGCTCGGGCTCATCCGCATCCATCCCGTGCTCGACCGCCGCGACGTGCCGCAGTACTTCCTGGAGAGCGTCGTCTACCACGAGATGCTCCATCACCACCTGGGCGGGATCCCCAACCGCACCGGACGGACGGTCTACCACTCCCGCGTCTTCCGCGAGGCGGAGGCCCGCTATCCCTGGCATCGCCAGGCGCTGGCCTGGGAGAAGGACAACCTTCCGCACCTGCTCCGGGCCAGCGCGGAGCTGGACCGGAAGCGCAAGGCAGAAGCGGCGGCCCTCCGGCGCCATTGACGGCGGCCTCGCCTTGAAGCCGCCGCGCCACCTCCGGCGGCTCCTCCCCTACCTGGGCCGGCATCGGCGGGGGCTCGCCTGGGGAATGTCGTGTCTGCTCGTGCGCACCGCCCTCTCCATCGCCTCGCCCTGGGTACTCCGCCACGCCATCGACGACCTCACCGCCGGCGTCACCCACGGCAAGCTGTGGCTCTACGCGGCCCTGATCATGGGCATCGTCGTCTTCGAGGCCTTCTTCCTGTACGTGATGCGGCAGGTGCTCATCGGCATCAGCCGCGAGGTCGAGTTCGAGCTGCGCAACGACCTCTACGCGCACTTCACCCGGCTTCCCGCGCGCTACTACCAGGGCCACCGCACGGGCGACCTCATGAGCCGCGCCACCAACGACCTCTCCGCCGTGCGCATGGTGCTGGGGCCCGGGATCATGTACACGGCGAGCACGCTCGCCACCTTCGTGGGGACGATCGTGTTCATGCTGCGCATCTCGCCGCGGCTGCTCCTCCTCTCGCTGGTCCCGCTCCTCTTCGTCTCCGCCCTCGTGCGGTACTTCGGCCGGCGCATCCACGACCGCTTCGAGTCCGTGCAGGCGCAGCTGAGCGAGATCAGCGCCGTCGTGCAGGAGAACCTGTCCGGGGCGCGGGTGGTGCGCGCCTACGCGCAGGAGCCGCACGAGATGGCGCGCTTCCAGGCCGCCAACGAGGAGTACCTGCGCCGCAACCGCCAGCTCATCCGCATGTACGGCAGCCTCTATCCCGGCATCCAGCTCCTCATGGGCACGGGCGCCGTGCTGGTCCTGTGGCTGGGCGGGCGGATGGTGGTGGCGGGGACGATCACGATCGGGGAGTTCGTGGCCTTCGGCGCCTACCTCACCATGCTGCACTGGCCGATGATCGCGCTCGGCTGGGTCGTGAACATCTTCGAGCGGGGCGAGGCCTCCATGGGCCGCATCGCGGAGATCCTGGCCGCGCCCGTGGAGATCGAGGACCGCCAGCCCGCCGCGGTCGCGAAGGTGCGGGGCGACGTCGAGCTGCGCGGCCTGACTTTCTCGTACGACGGGCGGCCCGTCCTGTGGGGCTCATCCCGAGGCTGTTCGAGGCGCCGCCGGGGACGGTGCTCGTCGACGGCCACGACGTCCGCGACCTGCCGCTGGCCACCCTGCGCGGCGCCGTCGGGTACGTCCCGCAGGAGACGTTCCTCTTCTCGGAGACGGTGGGCGAAAACGTGGCCTTCGGCCTCCCGCCCGCGGACGATCGCGACGAGCGCGTGCGCTGGGCCGCGGGCGTCAGCCAGCTCAGCAAGGACGTGGCCGACTTCCCGAAGGGGCTCGACACCTTCGTGGGCGAGCGGGGCATCACCCTCTCCGGCGGGCAGAAGCAGCGGACCGCCCTCGCGCGCGCGCTGGCCATCGACCCGCCCATCCTCATCCTCGACGACGCCCTCGCTTCCGTGGACACGCAGACGGAAGAGGACATCCTGCGCGGCCTGCGCGGCGTGATGGCCACGCGCACCACCTTCCTCGTGTCGCATCGGGTCTCCACGGTGCGTGACGCCGACCTGATCGTCGTCCTCAAGGAGGGCCGCATCGTCGAGCGGGGCAGCCACGACGAGCTGATCGCCCGCGGCGGGTTCTACGCCGACCTGCACCGGCGGCAGCTCCTCGAGGACGAGATGGAGAAGACGGCGTGACGAAACCCGCCTTCCACGAGGACGATCCCGTCGACAAGAGCTACGACCGCACGCTGTTGCGGCGGCTGCTGCGCTACCTGCGACCCTACTGGGCGCCGGTGCTGGCGTCGTTCCTGCTCATCGTCGGGATGGCGGCCCTGGACCTCGTCGGCCCGTATCTCACGAAGATCGCCATCGACCGGTACATCCGGCAGGGGAACGCGACGGGGCTGGACCGCATCGCCCTTCTCTATCTGGGCGCCCTCTTCCTGGCCTTCGTCGTGCGCTTCGGCCAGGTCTACCTCCTGCAGATGACCGGGCAGAAGGTGATGATGGACCTGCGCCGCGAGATCTACGCCCACCTGCAGCGGCTGCACGTCGCGTTCTTCGACCAGAACCCGGTGGGCCGCCTCATGACCCGCGTGACCACGGACGTGGACGCGGTCAACGAGCTCTTCACCTCCGGCGTGGTCACCGTCTTCGGCGACCTCTTCACGCTGTTCGGGATCATGGGCGTGATGATGGCCATGAACTGGAAGCTGGCCCTGGTCACCTTCTCGGTGATCCCCCTCTTCTTCGTCGTCACGAACTGGTTCCGCGCCGGCTCCCGCGCCACCTTCCGCGAGGTGCGGCGCTGGGTGGCGCGCATCAACGCGTTCCTGCAGGAGAACATCACGGGCATGCCCGTGGTGCAGCTCTTCCGGCGCGAAGCGCGCAACCGCGAGGCCTTCGCCGCCATCAACCGCCAGCACACCGACGCCAACCTGGCCCAGATCTTCTATTACGCGGTCTTCTACCCCGCCATCGAGCTCCTGGCCGCGCTGGCCACCGCGCTCATCATCCTCTACGGCGGATGGCGCGTGATGGCGGGGACGCTGACGCTGGGGGCGCTCGTCGCCTTCATCCAGTACTCGGAGCGGTTCTGGCGGCCCATCTCCGACCTCTCCGAGAAGTTCAACATCCTCCAGGCGGCCATGGCCTCCTCGGAGCGCATCTTCACGCTGCTCGACACCGAGCCCAAGGTGGTGGCCCCCGCGCAGCCGGTGCACCTTTCGAAGGTGCGGGGGCGCGTCGGTTTCGAGAAGGTGACGTTCGGCTACCAGCCGGGCACGCCTGTCCTCCAGGACATCGATCTCACGGTCGAGCCGGGGAAGAGCGTGGCCCTCGTCGGCGCCACGGGCGCGGGCAAGACGTCGATCATCAGCCTCCTCACCCGGTTCTACGACGTGCAGCAGGGACGGGTGACGCTGGACGGCGTGGACGTGCGCGCGCTGGATCCCGCCCAGCTTCGATCGTCGCTGGCCCTCGTCCTGCAGGACGTGCATCTGTTCTCGGGCACCATCGCCTCGAACATCCGCCTGGGCTCGGCCATCGCCGACGAGCGGGTGCGCGAGGCCGCGCGCGCCGTCCACGCGCATCGCTTCATCGAGGCCCTGCCCCAGGGCTACGAGACCGAGGTGCGCGAGCGCGGGGCCACCCTGTCCGTCGGCCAGAAGCAGCTCCTGAGCTTCGCGCGGGCCCTGGCCCACGACCCGCGCGTCCTGATCCTGGACGAAGCCACCTCTTCCGTCGATACGGAGACGGAGGCGCTCATCCAGGACGCGCTGAAGGTGCTCCTGCAGGGCCGCACCGCGATCGTCATCGCCCATCGGCTCTCGACCATCCAGCACGTGGACGAGATCCTCGTCCTGCACAAGGGGCGGGTGCGCGAGCGGGGCACGCAAGCTGCTGGCGCAGCGCGGCCTCTACTGGCGGCTCTACCAGCTCCAGTACAAGGACCAGGAGCTGCGCGACGCCCCCGAGGCGGAGGCCTCGGCCCGGGCCTGAGCGGTCGCTCGCTACTTCTTGCGGTCCGCGAGCAGCAGCACGACGCCGCCCGCGATCGCGATCGCGCCGGCCCAGACGGGGATGCGGACGTGCTCCTTCTCGTCGACGTGGAGTTCCAGCGGCCCGAGCTTCGCCTCGTGGCGCTCCTTGGTGTAGGAGAACCCGTGATAGACGAGGGCGAGCACCCCCGCCACGATCAGCACGACTGCGATTGCCGTCTTCATGCCGTCGCCTCCAGGGCCCTTCCGGCGCGGTCGGAGGGGGCCACGCGCGAACGGGTCGCGAGATCGTTCATCGTCGCCGCGAAGAGGCCGAGCGTCCCCAGATTGAGGAGCACCGCTGCGAGGAGCACGTCCACGCGGCCGAGGACGAGGAACAGCGGCCGCACGGCGAAGAGGCCGAGCGCCCCGGCCGCCGTCCAGGCCGACGCGCGCGGCGCGACGGGACGCAGGCCGGCGGCGGCCGCGGGCAGCGCGAGCACGAAGTAGTGGGCCCAGACGAGCCGCGCCGCGAGCAGCGAGGCGAGGGCGGCCGCGGCGAGGACGAGCCCCTCCTCCTCATCCGATCCGCCCGTCCCACGCCGTATGACGAGGGCCACGAGGAGCGAGAGCGCGGCGAGGAGCGGGATCACGGAGTCCACACCGGATAGCCCGGACAGCGCCCGGGCGAGGCTGAGGTTGCCGAGATCGAAGGCGATGATCGTCTCCGGCATGGCCGCCGCCGCGCGCGCCCAGCGGCCCCACATCGTGAGGTCGAACCCGCCGAGGGCCGACACGGCCAAGGCCACGGCGGCCGAAGCGAGGGCCCCCGCCGCGGCGAGGGCGAGGTCACGGTAGCGTCCCCGCAGCGCGAGCAGCAGGGCGAACCACACCGGGACCAGGACGAAGTTCGGCTTGAGCAGCGTGCCCACGCCGAGCAGCAGGCCGAGCACGGACGCGCGCGCGCCCCGCGCGGGCAGGCCGCAGGCGAAGCAGGCGCCGAGGAGCGCGAGCTGGAGGCGGTTGACGTTGCCGACGCGCGCGTCGGCGAACACCGGCTCGTTCCACTCCAGCGCGAACACGAGAAGGGCCAGCCGCGCGACCAGCCCCAGGCCGAACGCGCGGGAGAGGAGCAGCACACCCGCAATCAGCGCACCCATCGAGACCATCTCGAAGACCAGGTGATCGCGTTCGTAGTCGGCGGTCGCGACGGCGCCGAAGGCGGCATACAGGAGAGGCGACGAATACGTCTCGAGCGTGCGCCGGTAGGCGGCGGCCGTCGCGAGGACGCGGCTCGGGCGCGCGCTGGTCAGCGCGACGCGCGGGATGGCCGCGCGGCCCGCTTCGGAGTACGGGTCGATGCCGCGCTCGAGCCGCGCCGCGCGGCCGACGATCCAGAACTGGTAGAAGTCGACGCCGACGCCCTCCGTGACGTGGCCCCACACGCGCATGCCGCCGAAGACCGCGGCCAGGGCGAGCATCGCGACGGCGAGGCGGGGATCCGGCGGCGTGCCTGTCGGGCCCTGGGTGTGTGCGTCGCCCACGCGCGGCGATGCTATCACGCGTCCCCGGCGACACGGGCGATTTCCGCCCGCGAGAGCTGCCGCCATTGACCGGGCGCGAGCTCGCCGAGCTCGAGGCCGCCCACGGCGACGCGGACGAGCTCCTCTACGTCGTGGCCCACGCTTGCGCACATCCGGCGCACCTGCCGGTTCTTCCCTTCGGTGAGGACGATCTCGAGCCAGCTCGAGCCGCTCTGGGCCGTGCCCAGCGCGCGCACCCGGGCCGGACGCGACACCGTTCCATCTCCGAGAGGGACACCTTCGCGCAGCGCGCCGAGAGCCTCCGGCGCGGGGATGCCGCGGACACGCGCGTGGTAGCGCTTGGGCACATGGGCCTCCGGATCGGTCAGGCGCTGGCCCAGCCGGTGGTCGTTGGTGAGGATGAGCAGGCCCGAGCTGTCGCGGTCGAGGCGGCCGACGGGAAACACCCAGGGGCCTCCCTCGTCGAGCAGGTCGTACACGGTCGGGCGGCCACCCGGGTCCCCGCGCGAGGTGATGTATCCGACGGGCTTGTGCAGGACGAGGACGATCCGCTCGGTGTCGTCGCCGACGCGGCGGCCGTCCACGCGCACCTCCTGGCGGCGGGGGTCGATGCGGCGGGCGGGGACGCGCACCACGCGGCCGTCCAGATGCACGCGGCCGGCCTCGATCCAGCGCGCCGCTTCGGCGCGCGAGCAGACGCCGAACTTGGAGAGCGCGCGGGCCAGGGAGAGGGGGCCAGCGGTGCGGCCGGTGGCCGCGGAGGGGGGGCGCCCGCCCGGCGCGCCGCGCGGAGGGCGCACTCAGGAATGTGCCACTACTCGGCCACACTCCTCGGAGGGTCGACGAGGGAGAAGTTCATCCGTCCCTCGCATACGACGTGTCCATCCACGCGCGCCACGCCGCGCAGGGTGCCCATGCGTGCGCGCAGGCGCACGACGGTGCCCTCGAGCAGCACGGTGTCTCCCGCGGAAACGGGACGCCGGTAGCGGACGCGGTCGATGCCCATGAAATAGATGAGCTTGGCCCGGTTCTGTGGCTTGGCCAGGATGAGCACGGCGCCGGCCTGGGCCATGGCTTCGGTCAGGATGGAGGCGGGGAGCACGGGCCGGCCCCCTGGCCCGGCGATGAAATAGCGCTCGTCCGAGGAGACGTTCTTCACGCCGAGCACGCGCCGGTCCTCTTCCATCTCGAGGATGCGGTCCACGAGCAGGAAGGGATAGTGGTGGGGCAGGACCTTCTTGATGTCCCCGATCTCGAGGGGAAGGCGCAGCGGCTCCGCAGGCATCCGGCAGTGTACCCCGGCGCCCCGTCCCTTCGGGAGGTCGCCAGCTCCTGGCCGAGCTCCTTCCCATCCTGGCCGAGATCTCCAGCGTCCTCGACCCCGAGGAGCTGATGCCCGCGATCGCCCGCCAGCTCCGCCGGATCGTCGACTACCGGATCCTCGACATCTTCCTTCCCGAGCCCGACGGCACCCTCGTACCCGCCTTCGTCGAGGGCTACGACAGCGCGGTGGCCGGCCGCCTGCGCATCCGGCCCGGTCAGGGCATCGTCGGCACGGCCGCCCTCCAGAAGGAGATGCTCTTCGTCCCCGACGCCTCGCAGGATCCCCGCTACCTCGCCGTCGTGCCAGGCGTTCAGGCCGAGCTGGCCATCCCCCTCATCCACCGTGATCGCCTGGTGGGCGTGCTCAACGTCGAAGGCCCCGACGCGGACGCCTTCCATGCCGAAGCACGCGCCGCTCTCTTCGTGCTGGCCGGCCACCTGGCGGTGGCCATCGAGAACGCGACGCTGTACCGTGAGGCGCGCCGGTACGCGGGCCTGCTCGCGACCCTCTACGAGATCGGAAAGGAGACCTCTTCGATCCTCGACCTGGATCAGCTCCTGCAGCGCATCGCGGAGGTGGTCAAGCGCGTCATCGACTACGAGATGTTCGGCATCCTGCTCCTCGACGAGGAGAAGGAGGAGCTGGTGCTCCGCAAGGCCGTCTCCTACGGGGCGACCAAGGAGAAGAAGACGCGGATCCGCCTCCGCGAGGGTCTCATCGGCGCCGCCGCCCGCAGCAAGCAGCCCATCCTCGTCGGCGACGTGCGGCGGGACGCTCGCTATCTCTCCCTGATCCCCTAGACGCGCTCCGAGCTGGTGGTGCCCCTCGTGCACAAGGGCCGCGTGGTCGGCGTGTTCGACCTCGAATCGTCGGTGCTGGACCGCTTCACCGACGAGCACCTCAAGGTCCTGACGCCCCTGGCCAGCCAGGTGGCGGTGGCCATCGAGAACGCGCGCCTCTACGAGACGCTCGCCCGGCAGGAGGCGCGCGTCGGACGCGAGCTGGAGCTCGCGCAGTGGGTCCAGCAGAACCTGTTCCCCGACGAGCCGCCCACCGGCGCGGCCTGGGATGCCTCCGCGCACTTCCTCCCCGCCAGCGAGCTGGGCGGCGACCTCTACGATTTCTTCGAGCTGGGGGAGGGTGTGCTCGGGGTGGCCGTGGGCGACGTGCTGGGCAAGGGCGTGCCGGCGGCGCTCTTCGGGGCTTTCGTCTCCGGGAGCGTCCGCGCGCGAGCCATGGAACGCCGCGCCCCCGGCGACTTGATGACGCGGGTCAACCGCACGCTGCGCAAGCGGGGGGTGGAGGGCTATTACTGCACGGTCGCGTTCGCGGTGTTCGACTTCGCGCAGCACCGGATGGTCCTGGCCAACTCCGGCCTGCC
>QHVP01000307.1 GCA_003222295.1 Acidobacteriota bacterium
CAACTGGCGGTTCTTCCGCTCGCGCTCCGGCCACCTCATGAAGTTCGACGACACGAGCGGAGCCGAGCGCATCGAGATCGTCGGCAAGGGCGGCGGGCACAAGCTCGTCATCGACGTCTCCGGCAAGAAGATCGAGATCAGTTGCTCCTCCGGCGACGTCGCTGTGTCCGCGCCGGCCGGCAAGATCTCGCTGGACGCGAAGGAAGTCGAGATCAAGTCGAAGACGACGATGACGATCGAAGCCACGGGCAGCCTGACGATCAAGGGCTCCACGGTGGCCATCAACTAGGTGGAAGCATGGGACAGCCGGCGGCACGTCAAGGCGATCGCATCGTGGCCCTCGACACGCACCTCGTCCAGCCCCCGGGCCCGACCTCTCCCGTCCCCGTCCCGCACCCCTTCAGCGGGATCATCGACGGGGCGGTGAGCAACGACGTCAAGATCGGCGGCGCCAGCGCCGCCACCGTCGACAGCACGGCCACCAATACGCCTCCGCATATCCCGATCGGGGGCACGTTCGTCAACCCGCCCTCGAACAAGGCCACCATCGTCACAGGCAGCGCGACGGTGACGATCAACGGCAAGGCGGCCGCGCGCGCCGGCGACACCGCGAAGACCTGCAACGACCCCGTCGACCTGCCGGTGGGGACGGTGGTCGCGGTCGGCCAGGTGCTGATTGGCTAGCCAGGACGGGACGGACGGATCCCGTACGCGGAGCGGGAGCAGTCGATCGAGCAGGCGGTCGAGATCATCCTCGGCACCAGCCCCGGCGAGCGGGTCATGCGCCCGGAGTTCGGCTGCGGAATCTGGGAGCTGGTGATGGAGCCCAATACCGCCCAGCTGCACGGACGGGTCCAGGCCCGGGTGCGTGACGCGCTCGTGCGCTGGGAGCCCCGCATCGACGTGCTGGAGGTGAGGGTGGAGTCCCCGCCCGAGCAGAAGCACGTGCTCCTCATCCGTATCGACTATCGGATCCGGGCCAACAACGCGTTCTACAACCTGGTCTACCCCTTCTTCCTGCAAGAGGGCGCGCAGCGCTAGGAGCAGGGATGCCACTCGAGCTGAAGGCGCCGACGTTCGACCGGGGCTTCGAGGACATCTACCGCGAGCTGCGGGCGCGCATCCCCCGCTACAACCCGGCCTGGACCAACTTCAACGACAGCGACCCCGGCATCACACTCCTGCAGCTCTTCTCGTGGCTCGCCGAGATGAGCCTGCACCGCATGGGCCAGGTTCCGCGGAACAACTACCTGAAGTTCGCCGAGCTGCTCGGGCTTCAGCTCCGGCCGGCGCGGCCGGCCTTGGTACAGCTGACGTTCACTCCCAAGACCGCGGAGCCACCGAGCACCATCCCCGCGCGCTCGCGCTACTCGGCGCAGGCGGAGGGCGGCTCCGTGGTCTTCGAGACCACACAGGACCTCGACGTCATCGGTGCCGTGCTGGCCGCGATGGTGGTCTACGCGGACGGAGCGCCCGTCAACATCGAGCCGCCGACGGTGCCCCCGGCCACGCCCTTCTACCCGCTGGGACGCAACCCGCAGGCGGGCGATGCCCTCTACCTCGGCTTCAAACCCAACGCCAACATTGCCCGGCCGTTCCCCGGGAAGATGCGGTTCCTGGCCCTGAGGCCGGCCGCGGATACGAAGGGCTTGCCGCAGCGCGCCGGGGAGCAGAAGCGCGACCTCGTTCCCCCGGTCGACCTCGTCTGGGAGTACCGGCCCAAGAAGGACCAGGACGCCTGGGAGCGCCTCGATGTCTTCGCCGACGGCACCTTCCGTGGACGAAGCCGTCAAGGCGCTCGTGCCCGATGAGCTGTACTGGCTGCGGGTCAGGCTGGATCAGAACACCTATCCGGCGGGCCGAGCGCCGCGGCTCGTATACCTGCTCCCGAACTCCGTGGACGCGGAGAACCTCACGACCGAAGGCGAGGAATCCGGCCGTCTGGGCAACAGCAACGGGCGCGCCGAACAGTTCTTCGACTTCCCGGACCGGCCCGTCGAGGCCGCCAGCCTGAAGGTGGAGGTGCGGATCGACGGCGTGGCGCGAGCCTGGACGCGCGTGGACGACTTCTTCGCCTCCGGCCGTCCGGAGGGGGACGAGCCGGAAGCGGAGGCCGACGGTCCCGAGGACCCGGACATCGAGCACGTCGACGAGCGCAGGGAAGAGGTGTTCGTCCTCGACACCACTGCGGGGCGGGTGAAGTTCGGAGACGGCGAGCACGGCGCCATCCCGCCCGCGGGCGCCGAGATCGTCGCCACCTTCTGGCGGCACGGCGGTGGTGCCGCCGGCAACAAGGTCGGGCCGGGCGCGGTCAAGACGATGGTGACCCAGATCGCCGGCATCGAGAAAGTCTCGAACTTCCGCCCGGCCGCAGGCGGGGCCGACGAAGAGGACGTCGAGCAGTTCGTCAAGAACACGCCCGCGCGCCTCCTCAGCCAGGACCGGGCGGTGACGGAGCGCGACTTCGAGGCGCTGGCCCTGTCCGTAGACGGCGTCCGGAAGGCGCGGGCCCTCGGTGGCCGCCATCCGGATTTCCCCGGAGTCGAAGTGCCTGGCGCGGTCACGGTGCTCGTCGTCCCGGACTCGGACGCCCGGCGCCCTGATCCGTCGGCCGAGCTGATCCGCTCGGTATGCGTCGCCTTCGAAGGCGCGCGCCTCATTACGACCGAGGTCTATGCCGCAGCGCCGCGCTTCATCGAGATCCGCGTGGAGGCGAGACTCTTCGCGGAGCCCGAGGCCGCCTTCGACAAGGTGGCGACCGAGGCACGAAAGCGTCTGGACGAATTCCTCAGCCCGCGCAACCGCCAGTTCGGAGAGGACGTGTCCCCGGCCGCGATCTACGCGGAGCTCTTCGGTCGTTCCCGCCAGGGCACCCAGGTCCGATCCGTGGAGGACCTGCTCGTCTACGTCGACGGGCATCAGCACGACACCCGCCGGCCCGTCCCCGTGGCGCCCGATGCGATCGTGTACCCCGGCACCCACCTCATCGTCGTACGGCCGGACCGCGACGAGCGGGTGTCGCGATGAACGGCACCTCCTGGCTGCTGGGAGGCGGTTATCCCTGGTTCTCCGGGGATCCGACGGCCGACGACGCAACGTCGACTGCCATGGGCGTGATCGCGAACCAGGACCGCGGGCTCTCACTGGCCACTTTGCCGGAGGGCCCGCTCGGTGCGCGCTCTTCCGATG
>QHVP01000308.1 GCA_003222295.1 Acidobacteriota bacterium
GCCGCCTGATCCATGGCCATGGTCCCCTCCCGCCGGGTCGATCCCGCCGGAATCGTAGCGCGGCCGGACGCCCCCTGGAGCCGCATCTCCCTCGCCATCGCCGCCGCCCTCCGGAGCTGAGGACACCATCCGTTGTCGGCGTTACGCGCGGAGTAGCCGATCAGGCGTCTAGACCCCCCACCCATACGAGAGTCCACTCTCCTCCGCGTCCGGCGCCGCCCAGCGCGCCCAGGCCAGGTTGCTCAGGACCGCGCTCGTGATCTCGGCCGTGGTCGCCGTCCCGCCCACGTCGGGCGTCCGCCGCTCGCGCAGGGTGGTGGCGACGGCGACGTTGACCGCGTGCGCGAGGTCGGGCCGGCCCAGCGAGTACTCGAGGAGCAGGGCCACGGACAGGATCGCGCCCACCGGGTTGGCGATGCCGCGTCCGGTCAGGTCCGGCGCGGAGCCGTGTACGGGCTCGTAGAGCGAAGGCCCGTCACCGAAGGAGGCCGAGGGCAGCACGCCGGATGTCGCCGAACAGGTTCTCGGTGACGACCACGTCGTACCGCAGAGGAGCCTGGAGCAGCTCGAAGCTGGCAGCGTCCACGTAGCGGTGCTCCAGCTCCACCCCCGGATACTCGCGCGCGACCTCGGTCACCACCGCGCGCCACAGGCGCGAGGCCTCGAGCACGTTCGCCTTGTCCACGGACGTCACGCGGTTGCGCCGCCGGCGGGCCAGGCCGAAGGCGACGTGGGCGATGCGGCGGACCTCGTCCGCGGTCTGGCGCCAGGTATTGAAGGCGGCGGTCGGCGAGATCCCGCGCGGCTCACCGAAGTAGACGCCGCCCGCGAGCTCGCGCACCACGACGATGTCCGCCTGCCGCACGAGCGTCTCGCGGAGAGGCGTGGGCAGGCCCATGTCGCGGGCCACGCGCACGTTCGCAAAGAGGCCGAGGCCCCGGCGCAGGCGCAGCAGCCCGTCCTCCGGCCGCGGCCCCGTCGCCCACCGCGGCCCGCCCACCGCGCCCAGCAGGACGGCATCGCTGGTCTTGCAGATGTCGAGCGTCTCGGGAGGCAGCGGGTCGCCCGTCGCGTCGATGGCGGCGCCGCCCACGCGGGCCTCGCGCACCTTCACGGGGACACAGGCGCCCAGGATGGAGAGGGCGGAGTCGATCACCTCCGGCCCTACCCCGTCGCCCCTCAAAACGGCCAGCGTGTGCGCAGTCATCTAGGTTCTCCCTTGGCTTGTTCCACGACCGGACGGCTCCTCGTGCGTGCGCTCGTAGGCGGCGATGGCGGACTCCTGGGACAGGAGGAACTCCATCTCGTCGATCCCTTCGAGCAGGCAGTGCCGCGCGAAGGGGTCGACCGTGAACCGCACGTGGGTGCGGTCGGGCAGCGCGACTTCCTGGGCCTGCAGGTCGACGGTCACGCTCGCGTCTTCCGCCGCGGCCAGGCGCGCGTGCGCCTCGGCCGGGATCGCGATGGGCAGCAGGCCGTTCTTGAGCGCGTTGCCCCGGAAGATGTCGGCGAAGGACGGCCCGATGACCGCGCGGAATCCCTGGTCCATGAGTGCCCATACCGCGTGCTCGCGCGACGACCCGCAGCCGAAGTTGCGCCCCGTCACCAGCACGGTCGCGCCCGCCGCGTCCGGCCGGTTGCGCGGGAAGTCCGCACGCGGCGTCCCGTCCGCGCCATAGCGGCGATCGGCGAAGAGTCCCTGGCCGAGGCCCGTCCGCGTCGTGCCCTTCAGGAACCGCGCGGGGATGATCTGGTCGGTGTCGACGTCGTCCATCGGGAGGACGACGGTGCGGCCGATGAGGACGCGGAAGGGATCCACCTTTACCTCATCAGCTCGCGCGCGTCGGTGACGCGGCCGGTCACGGCGGCGGCGGCCGCGGTCAGCGGGCTGGCCAGGAGGGTCCGTCCCCCCGGTCCCTGGCGGCCCTCGAAGTTCCGGTTGCTCGTGCTCACGGCGTAGCGGCCGGGCTCGAGACGGTCGCCGTTCATGGCGATGCACATCGAGCAGCCGGGCTCGCGCCACTCCGCCCCCGCCTCGCGGAACACCCGGTCCAGGCCCTCCGCCTCCGCCTGCTTCTTCACCTGCTGGGACCCGGGCACGACCAGCGCGCGCACGCCGTCGGCCACGTGGCGGCCGGCGAAGACGCTGGCCGCCGCGCGCAGATCGGAGAGGCGCCCGTTCGTGCAGCTCCCGATGAAGGCCACGTCCACGCGCCGGCCCAGGAGCTGCTGGCCGGGGACGAGTTCCATGTAGGCGAGGGCGCGCGCGATCGACGCGTCGCCCGCCGGCTCCGGCACCGTGCCCCGGATGGGGATCGATGCGCCGGGGTTCGTGCCCCACGTGATCATGGGCTCGATGTCGGCGGCGTCGAGGACCGCTTCCTGGTCGAAGGACGCGCCTTCGTCGGTCACGAGGGTTTGCCACCGGGCGACGGCGGCGTCCCACTCCGCTCCCTTCGGCGCGAAGGGACGGCCGGCCAGGTACTCGATCGTGGTCTCGTCGGGCGCGACCATCCCCGCGCGGCCGCCCGCCTCGATCGACATGTTGCAGACGGTCATGCGCTCTTCCATGGAGAGCGCGCGCACCGCTTCGCCGCGGTACTCGATGACGTGGCCGGTGGCGCCGCCGACGCCGATGCGTCCGATCACGGCCAGGACCAGGTCCTTGGCCGTCACCCCGCGGGAGAGCCGGCCGCGCACGGTGATGGCCAGCGTCTTCGGCGGCCAGGCCAGCAGGCACTGCGTGGCCAGCACGTAGCCGACCTCGCTGGTGCCGATGCCGAAGGCGAGCGCCCCGAAGGCGCCATGGGTGCTGGTGTGGCTGTCTCCGCAGACGATGGTCAGGCCCGGACGGGTGAGGCCCAGCTCCGGCGAGATCACGTGGACGATCCCCTGCCGCTCGTGCCCGAGCGGATAGAGGGGGATGCCGAAGGCCGCGCAGTTCTCTTCCAGGGCACGCACCTGGGTCGCGGCCTGCGGGTCCAGGATGACCGCGCGCGCGCCCGCGGCCAGCGGTGTCGTGGGCGTCGAATGATCCATGGTCGCGACGGTCCGGTCGGGCCGCCGCACGCTCAGACCTCGCTCGCGCAGGGCGGCGAAGGCCTGGGGCGAGGTGACCTCGTGGATGAGATGCAGGTCGATGAACAGGACCGCAGGCGTGTCCGCGGTCGCCGGAGAAACCACGTGCCCGTCCCAGACCTTCTGGAACAGCGTGCGTGGACGGGCCAGGGTCATGCCGCCGCCTCCTGGGCGCGGCGGGCGGCGCCGATCGCGGAGAGGTAGGCCTTGAGCGCGGCTTCGATGGAGTCGGTGCTGGCGGCCTGGCCCGTGGACTCGTGGCCGCCCATGCGCACGCGCATGATCACTTCCGCGAGCGCGTCCTTGCCCGCCGTCAACGCGCGCGTGTGCATCTCGACCAGCTCGACCTCCTGGCCCAGCGCCGCGTCCGTGGCCTTGAGCGCGGCGTCGAGCGGTCCGTTGCCGACTGCGGAGGCGGAACGCCTTGCCCCGTCGATCTCCACCTCCACCGTCGCCGTGGGAAGCAGCTGGTTCCCGGAAACCACCTGGTAGCGGGCGAGACGGGTGTGGTGCACGGGTTGCGAGACGAGGGTGAGAAGGTCGTCGTCGTAGACGAACTTCTTGCGATCGGCCAGCTCCTTCACGCGGGTGGTGAGGGCT
>QHVP01000309.1:0-642 GCA_003222295.1 Acidobacteriota bacterium
CGTCGATGACCACCCACAGCGCCGGGTCGTCCATGAAGAGGGGCGGGAAGAGCATTACGTCGGGGGAATCGAAAGCGGGGAGGTTGAGGTCCAGCCAGGCCGACCCCATCTGCCCGCGGGTCGCGTCCCGCACCAGAACCCTTAGCGAATGGCGACCGGGAGGCAGCACGAATGCCCCTCGGCACTGCAGTCCACGACCTCGAAGCTTGGCGCCCACCTTCGAGACGTCGAGGTTGGAGGCGACCGCGATGAAGTCCTCGATCCCCCCCTTCTCGTCGAGGGCGTAGGCGTAGATCTCCAAGCCCAGGGGCGCCGCGGCCGGGAACGCGCGGGGCTGCACCTCGACCACGAACGAGAACGCGACCCGCCCCCCGGCCGCGCGGGAGGGGACGCCCAGGGCGCGGACGGCGAGATCGGATTCCGGCAGGCCCTTGGCGACGATCTCCGCGGCTTCGAAACGGCGAGAGAGGGCCGTGTGCTCGCGCTCGGCCGCGCGCTCGAAATAGCCGGCCCGGTGCGACACCGAGACGTCACGGGGCCGCGCCGCCCGGACGCGCAGCTTGTGGAACCGTCCGGCGCCGCGGCTTGCGACCGGCTCGGAGGCCAGGAGGTAATAGCGCCGGCTCATCTCCGCGATCTCGC
>QHVP01000309.1:687-2115 GCA_003222295.1 Acidobacteriota bacterium
GTGCCGGATCGGCTCTCCCGAGCCCTGGGCGGCATCGCCGCGCGCGGCCAGCCCGCTGAGGTCGACGGTGTGGACCACGGCGTCGGCGGCGGAGAACGCACGGAGGGAGCGCGCCATCTCTTCGCGGATCTGGGTGTCGCCGAAGCGATTCTCGCTCTGCACCTCCCAGACCCGCCCGCGCACGACCGCGTCCGAGTCGGCGAGGGTCTGCGCCGTGCTCTGCCCGCCCAGCGTCGTCTCTTCGAACCCGCTGGAAAGCAGCACCACCTGCTTGCGGCCCTGCACGACTTCCAGCGCGGTCGCGAGCTGCGCGAGGCCCTCGAACAGGGCGAGCACCTTCTGGCGATAGACGGCCTGCTGCGTGCGCTCGAAGCGGATCTGCACCGCGCGCATCGCGTCGGCGATGGCGTTGCCCGTCTCGTCGGGAGGCGTATCGGGCATGGCCGCGCCCACCTCACGCAGGTCGTAGGCGAGGCCCAGCGGGTCCGCGCGCCGGTCGAGCTGCAGCACTCCGAGCGTCTCGATGGCACGGGCGAGCTGCGCGCGGTCGGACGTGAAGGCGAGCAGCAGGCGCACGCCGTGGTTCGCGGAGAACGTGGCCACGGAAGCGAGGTCGGAAGGAGCCAGACGATTGACGAACTCCAGGGCGGCCATCCGCGAGCGAACGAGACCATTGACGCTGCTGAACGAGAGGTCGAAGAGAAGGAGGAACTGACGTCGGGCCGCCGGCGAGTCGCGCGTCTGCTCAGGCAGCAGTTCCGCGGCGTCGATCTCGCGCAGACCGACGAGCTTCACCCGGCGTCCGTCGTCGGTGACGTCGAAGTCGTCGACGGTCAGGCCGGTCACCGCTAGGCCCTTACGATCGGTCGCAAAGACGGGAACGGTGACGACCGTGATCGCCGCGCCGAACTCCGGGGGACCTGCGGGCGCGGGCGCCGCCGCCGGCGTCCAGGTCGCCGCGAGCAACACTGCCGCAGCAACGGGTCGCGACGACATACAGACACCTCCCCGGGCGAGCGTCGAGTCTAGCCGTATGTTCAACATCCCGTAAAGGTCCCTCTGAATCCAATTATTTGGAGACGCCGGCCCCAAGTGCGTACGATAAAATGGACGGATCCGTCAAACCATCAATCCGATTCAGCGGCGACGCCTTTTAGGATCAATAGATTAGGGACGACGGCGTCCTCGCGGCCCGTTGGCGTGGGTCTTGCCAAAGTGGTGGTCAACCTTAGGTCTAAAACCATGATCGTCTCCGCTGATCGCAGGAGGTCGACGAAGTTATGAAGAGAACTCTTCTCACGACTGCGGTGCTGTTGGGGTTGGCCCTACCGGTCGCCGCCCAGCTCGCGACGGGGAACATCTACGGCCTGGTGACCGACGAATCCGGGGCTCCGCTGCCCGGAGTCGCCGTCACGGTGAAGGGCGCCG
>QHVP01000310.1 GCA_003222295.1 Acidobacteriota bacterium
CTATGCGCTCGACGCCGCGACCGGCAAGCCGGCCTGGAGCGCCGCCGTGGGCGCGCCGGTGCAGGCCACGCCCGCCGTCGCGAACCACGTCGTCTATGTCGGGGCGGACAACAACAGCCTGCGCGCGTACGAGGCGGCGAGAGGAGCCTTGCTCTGGACCGCGTTCGCGAACGGGCCGATCCGGTCGTCGCCGGCAGTGGCCGATGGGCGGGTCTTCGTCGGGTCCGAGGGGGGCCGGGCGTACGCCTTTGACGCCGCCAGCGGACAGCAGGCATGGATGATCCAGGCCAGCAGCGCCATCGGCTCGTCGCCCGCCGTCGCCAGCGGCATCGTCTATGTCGGCACGGACTCGAATGTGATGGCCCTCGACGGCGCTACCGGCGGCGGCATCTGGACCACGCCCATCGGCGCACGCTCGGCACCGGCCGTCGCCAACGGCGTCGTCTACCTGTCGACGGGCGACGGCTTCGTGCGCGCGTTCGATGCCTGGGCGGGCACGGAGCTGGCGAGCCTCGAGCTGAAGGTCGTCGGCTCGTCGCCCGTAGTCGTGAACGGCACGGTGTACGTCGGCACCAACGCGGGCTTGACCGCGCTGCAGCCGTAAGGCTGTCACGCCTCGGCGCCTCGTTGCCCCGTGTGAACCTCCCACCTAGACTGCCGGCATGCCTCACCGCACCCCTACTCGTCTCGCCACGCTGGCCCTGTCCGTCGCCGCCGCCGCGATCCTCTCCGCGCAGCCGGCGCCGACCGTTCCCGCAGAAACGCTGCTCGATCCCACCGTCCTGAAGGCGCTCGACGAGGAGCTCTCCGGCACGGCCGCCAAGGATCACGTGTCGCGCCTGGCCCAGTGGCATCGCGTGCCCGCGTCGCCCGGCTTCCACGAGGCGATCGGATACGTGATGGGCCGCGCCCAGGCCTTCGGCCTGAGCGACGTTCACGTGGAGACGTTCCCCGGCGACGGGACCACGTATTTCGGCACGCTGCACGGGAGTCGAGGCTGGCGTGTCGACGGGGGCTGGCTCGACGAGGTGACGCCGCTACCGCGCCGCATCACCTCCGTGGACGACGTGGGCCTGGCCGTGGCGGACAACAGCGAGAGCGCCGACCTGACCGCGGAGCTGGTCGACGTCGGCGGCGGGGCGGAGCCCGGCGACTACGACGGCAAGGACGTGCGCGGGCGGCTCGTGCTCTGCGACGCGACGCCCTCGGCGTGCCACCGCCAGGCGGTCGAACAGCGCGGGGCGGCGGGGCTCGTCAGCTACGCCGCCAATCAGGTGAGCGCCTGGTGGCGCGACGACCAGGACCTCGTCCGCTGGGGCCATCTGGATGCGCGCGGGCGGCACAACACGTTCGCGATCATGATCTCGGTTCGCCAAGCGCGCGCCCTGCAGCAGCGGCTCGGCCGCGGAGACCACATCACCGTTCACGCCGTGGTGCGCGCGCGCAACGACGACGCCATCCCCTACGAGACCCTGGTCGCGACGATTCCCGGGCGCGAACGACAACGCCAGCGGCTGCGCGGCCATCCTCGAGATCGCGCGCACGCTGAAGGCGCTCGTCGACGCCAGGCGCATTCCGGCTCCGGCGCGGACGATACGGTTCATCTGGCCTTCGGAGATGACGGGCACCATCGCCTACCTCGTGAAGCACCCCGAGATCGGCGCGCGCATCCGCGCCACCGTGCACCTGGACATGGTGGGCGGCGATCCGTTCGTCACGAAGTCGATCCTGCACGTCACGCGGTCGCCGTGGTCGGTGGCGACGGTCACCGACGACGTGGAGGAGGTGTTCGGGCGGTACGTGATCGACGGCGCGTCACGCGCCGCCGGCGACGGGGAGATGGCGCATGCCGTCCGCTCCCCGGGCGGATCGAAGGACGCCTTCTGGGCCGACATCACGCCCTACGAGAGCGGCAGCGATCACTGGATCTACCAGGAGGGCGGATTCGGCATCCCGGCCATCTATCTCCGCGATCATCCGGACGTGTACATCCACACCACCGGCGACCGCCCCGACAACATCGAGCCGACCAAGATCAAGCGCTCCGCTTTCATCGCGGCCGCGAGCGGGTACTACCTGGCCACCATGCCCGATCACGGCGCGTGGCTGCTGCGTCTCAGCTACGCGAATGCCTACGCGCGGCTGGCCGAGGACGGACGCCGGGCGGCCGCCCTGGCCGCGGGAGATCGCGGCGCCGACGCCGCGAACGTCGTCACCCAGGCCCTGCGGCGCGAGCAGCGGCGTCTCCGCTCGCTGTCGCGTTTCGTGGACCTGGACGGCTCGCATCTCGGCGCGCCGGCCGTCGATCGCCTCGGCGCGGGCCTCGCCGCCGCGGCCAGGGGAATCCTGGACTCGATACCCGCGAGCGCAGCGGATCCGTCGCGGCTGCACCCCCTGGCCGCGGACATCCGCGTCCCCGTGCGCAACCCGGAGGTGAAGGGGCCGCTGGCGCCCGGCGGCGAGTGGGTGACGGAGAAGGCGGGGCCGGGAGCGGCCACCATCGCCATCACCCGGGTGCCCCGCAGCGACGACGTCACCTACGAGATCGTGAACTTCATCGATGGCGCGCGCTCCGTCGCCGAGATCCGCGATGCCGTCAGCGCGGAGTTCGAGCCGATCGAGGCCAAAGCGGTGTCCGAATACCTCGAGGTCCTGGCCAAGGCGGGGGCCGTCACCTTCCGGAAGTGAGGAACCTGGAGTCTGCGTGAAAGGGACGCGCCACGGTTCAGGCCGTCGCCGGATGCCGGGCGCGTCCGCTCGCGGCCACGGCGACCGCGCCGAAGATCGCCCCCACCGCGATGGTGAACCAGATCCAGATGGTGAGCTGGGGCAGCAGGCCGATCAGCAGCCACTTGGCGATCGGGCTCATCGCAGACAAGTTCGGGGGAGCCACGTCGTAGTGAGTGCCCCAGTTGCCGAGGATCGCGGCGAGCATGACGATCGCCACGGGCACGCGGGCGGCCAGGCCGTAGGCGAGGAGCACCCGTCCCAGAGCCGGCCAGGCGCGGTAGGCGATGACCGCGCCGACGATGGCGAGGACGATGAACAGCGCGAAGGCGCCAAAGCCCTGCGGCGACAGGCCGAGCTTTACCGCCCCGAAGCCCACCGCCGGCAGCAGGGCGAAGCCGAGGACGGAATAGCCGATGGCCGGCCCCACGGCGGCGGGGGCCAGACCCGCACCGGCCAGCTTCAGGCCGAAGTAGATGCCGAAGACCGGCACGAGCCAGGCGATGCCGACGATGGCACCCCCGCCCCCGGCCGCGGGGTTGAACAGGGCCTTTGACCAGTGCATCAGCTCCCCGGTGAGGCGGAGCAGCGTGACGGCCAGGGTGATCAGGGCCGGAACGAGGATCAGCTTCTTGATCGACACGTCGTTTGTCATGGCATCTCCTCAGTACGAGATCGTTTCGTCACAGGTTCCAGGCGCGCCACTCCACGGCACCCGATTCGTCGCACTCGCCCATCCATGACGCGGTCCCGTCGACGTAGATGAGCGCCTCCAGGTGCCGGCGGTTGGGATGGCGCGCAAACGCAGCCTTCGCGTCTTCGACCGTGGCGTGGTCGGACTTCTCACGGCGCCCGGTACGGCCGGGCTCCGGCGACCTGAGGGTGAGAAACATCCGGATCAGGTGTTTCATCGGCTGCCCCTTGTTGCCGCGGCGGGCGCGAACTCGGATATATAGACTACTTTCCCCCAGGAGGCACGAATGGAACCACTCCTCGCTGCCATCGAGGGCGCGGATCACCGCCAAGTCGGCGGCGTCGCCCTCGATGTCGTCCGGGCCGGAAACGGCCGCGTGAAGCGCGCGGTCTATCCGCCGGGCTTCCGCTGGTCGACGCACATGAAGCCCATCGTCGGCACTCCCCACTGCATGCATGCCCACCTCGGCTTCCTCGCCCAGGGCCACATCGGCGGCGAATACGCGGACGGCTGCGGGTTCGAGTACCGCGCGCCGCGCGTCCTCGTCATCGAGCCGGGCCACGATGCGTGGGTCGTGGGGAGCCAGGCGGCGGTGGTCATCGAGTTCGACGCGGAGGGTGAGACGGCGCGGCGCTTCGGGATCCCCGAGACGCATCGGCATGGATGAATCTGTGCTTGCCCTGGCTCTTCTCCTTTTCGCCGGCGCCGCGCCCGCCATCGAGCGTGACGCGGTGACGTCCGCGCGCCTCAAGGGGCTCGTCGCCGACGGCGAACCGGGCCTGGCCGTGCTCGTGCGGACCAGCGGCCGAACCGTCTTCGCGCGCGGATACGGCGTCCGCGACCTGCGGACGCGCGCGCCCATCGACCCCCGCACGCGCTTCCGCCTTGCCTCGGTCACGAAGCAGATGACCGCGACCGCGATCATGCTGCTCGTTCGCGACGGCCGGCTGCGCTACGAGGACCCTCTGACCCGAGCCCTTCCGGGCTTTCCCGCGTACGGAAGCGGCGTGACCATCCGCCACCTGCTGACGCACACCTCCGGTCTGCCCGACTACGAGGTGCTCATGGACAGCGTCGAGAAGGAGAAGGGGCCGATCTGGACCGCGGAGCACCAGATCCGCGACGACGAGGTCCTGGCCGTGCTCGAGAAGGAGACGCACAGCCTGTTCGCGCCGGGGACGGGTTGGGCCTACAGCAACTCCGGCTATGTCCTCCTCGGCCTCGTCGCGGCCCGGGCCGCGGACAAGCCCTTCGGCGACGTCCTGCGCGAGCGGATCTTCGCGCCCCTCGGAATGACGCGCACGCTCGCCTACGAGAGGGGCCGGAACGAGGTCCCGGACCGTGCCTACGGCCACACCAAGGAGCCCGCCGGATTCCGAGAGACCGACCAGAGCTCGACCTCGGCCACGCTCGGCGACGGGGGCGTCTACTCCTGCCTGGAGGACCTCGCGAAGTGGGACGAGGCGCTGCGCACGAACGCGCTCCTGTCCAAGGCGGAGATGGCGCCCGCGCTCACGCCGGTGCGCCTGACCGACGGATCGCAGCCGCTCTGGCCGAAGGGGGAGCAAGGCGGCGACAACCTCTTTCCCGGGCAACCGGTCGCGAACGGCTTCGGATGGTTCCTCGACCCGTGGCGAGGACGGCCACGCACCTGGCACCACGGGGAGACGATGGGCTTCCGATCCATCGTCGAGCGGTTCCCGGCGGACGGGGTCAGCATCGTCGTCCTCGCGAACCGCGGTGACATCGATCTGAAGTCGCTCGCCCTCGATCTGGCCGAGGCGGAGCTCGGCCGTTAGCTACGTCTGTGACGGATCGGCTTCCGCGCGGCGTTTGAGGACCACCCGCACGGCGAGCTCCAGGGCCTCCGGCCCGAAGG
>QHVP01000311.1 GCA_003222295.1 Acidobacteriota bacterium
GCTACCTGTCGTTCATCAGCGGGGTCAACGTGGCCCAGCTCAAGGGCGAGGAACCCCCCGCCCACTTGATGCGCCGCATCGGCATCATGAGCCTCGTCTTCGTGCTGGGGTTCTCGACGGTGTTCGTGAGCCTGGGCGCGGCGGCGACGCTCCTCGGCTACTACCTCCAGCGCTACAAGCGCGAGCTGGCCGTGGTCGGGGGCGCGGTGGTGGTCGTGCTCGGGCTGCACACCGCGGGCCTGATCAAGATCCCCTGGCTGCTCTACGAGCGGCGGGCGGAGATGAAGACGCGCCCGCTGGGCCTCCCCGGCGCCTACCTGGTCGGGTTGGCCTTCGGATTCGGCTGGACGCCCTGCATCGGACCCATCCTGGGCGGCATCCTCGTCTACGCGTCGCAGCAGGAGACGGTGACGCAGGGCGTCGTTCTCCTGTCCTTCTACTCGGCCGGGCTGGGCATCCCGTTCATCCTGTCCGGGCTCGCCGTCAACCGCTTCTTCAAGGCGTCGGGGACGCTCAAGCGTCACATGCGAGCGGTCGAGGTCGGCTCGGGCCTGCTCCTGGTCGCGGTGGGCGTGCTGCTCATGTCGAACCGTCTCGAGATCCTGGCCCGCTCGTTCTCGAAGATGTTCCCGGCCCTGACCCGGATCGGATAGGGCCCGTCCTCGAGGGCCAAACCTCGCTATAATCGTGTGATGCCGTCTCGCCGGACCGTGCTCACCCTCTGCGCATCCCTGCTCGTGCTCCCCGCTTGCGGGAGGCCGCCGGCGGCGGTCGTGCGCGCGGCCCCGTCGTTCGACCTGGCCGACCTCAACGGCGGACGCGCCACCATGACGTCGCTGAAGGGCAAGGTCGTGGTGCTGGACTTCTGGGCGACGTGGTGCGGGCCCTGCCTCAGCGAGCTGCCCGAGTACGTCAAGTTCGCGGAGCGAAACCGCGCCCGCGGCGTCGAGGTGGTGGGGGTCGTCTTCGATTCCGGCGAGCCCAAGGAGATCCAGGATTTCGTCCGCGAGCACCGCGTGACCTACCGCCAGCTCCTGGGCAACGACGACGTGGCGGAGGCGTTCGGCGGCAACCAGGGGTTGCCCACGACGTTCGTGATCGATGCAAGTGGCCTCATATGCCTCACCGTCCTGGGCTCCACCCAGGACAAGTTCGAGCGCCTGCAGAAGGCGGTCGACCAG
Source organism: Acidobacteriota bacterium (assembly GCA_003222295.1). Taxonomy (GTDB): domain Bacteria; phylum Acidobacteriota; class Vicinamibacteria; order Fen-336; family Fen-336; genus AA29. The sequence goes on from QHVP01000311.1 coordinate 1,182, forward strand.
GCCCTGGCCGTCCAGGGCTGATCGCGCGCCAGTCGCGCCAAGGAAGAAGAAACCGTGAGCGTCTCCCAGGATCAGGTCCTCGCCGCGCTCCGCGCCGTCCAGGATCCCGACCTCCACAAGGACATCGTCACCCTCGGCTTCGTGAAGGACGTGAAGATCGCGGGCAGCGAAGTCGACTTCACGATCGAGCTCACCACGCCCGCCTGTCCCGTGAAGGACCAGATGAAGGCGGAAGCGGAAGGGATCGTGCGCAGCCTGCCCGGAGTGACGGCGGCCCGCGCCACCATGACCGCCGACGTGAAGGCCCGCGGCGGATTCGGACGGCAAGCCGTTCCCGGCATCCGCAACATCATCGCCGTCGGCGCGGGGAAGGGCGGAGTCGGCAAGTCCACGACCGCGGTCAACCTCGCCGTCGCCCTTCAACGCAAGGGCGCGCGCGTCGGGCTGATGGACGCCGACGTCTACGGCCCCAACACGCCGCAGATGCTCGGGATCGAAGGCGGGCCCGAGGTCAGCGAGGCCAAGCGGATGATCCCGCCCATGGCCTTCGGCATCAAGGTCATCTCGATGGGGATGCTGGTGCCGGCCGACCAGCCGATCATCTGGCGTGGCCCGATGCTCCACGGCGCCGTGCAGCAGTTCATGCGCGACGTGGAGTGGGGCGAGCTGGACTACCTGGTCGTGGACCTGCCGCCGGGCACGGGCGACGTCTCCCTGAGCATGGCCCAGAGCGTCCCCGTCCATGTTCCGCCAGCTCAACATCCCGGTCCTGGGCGTGATCGAGAACATGAGCTACTTCCTGTGCGGCCACTGCCAGGAGCGCACGGATATCTTCGGGCACGGCGGCGGCGCGAAGATGGCCGAGGACATGGGCATCCCGATGCTGGGCGAGATCCCCATCGACACCCGCGTGCGCTCCGGCGGTGACGAAGGCCGGCCGATCGTGAGCGCCGCTCCGGACGCGCCCGCGGCGAAGGCGTTCCTCGACATCGCCGGCCGCGTGGCGGCGGAGATCTCGAAGCAGAACATGCGGGTCTTGAAGGTCATCCAGACCGCCTGACGCCGGGCCATCCCTGCCATCATGCCCGCACGATCTGCGGCAGATGGTCGAAGTGCCGATCGCGGGCGTGCAGGACGAGGTCGTGCTGGAGCACGAGCGCCGCGATCCAAAGGTCGTTGGTCGGGATGGGCGTCCCTTGTCGCCGGAGCTGCCGGAAGACCATGGCGTAGTGGTGTGTTGTCTGTTCGTCGGGGAACAGGACGCTCACGCCGTCCTTCAAGAGGAACCGCCGGAGATCCTGCTCGTTGTCGGCCGCCCGGCGTCCCAGCGCGAAGCCGGCGCGCAGCTCGGCGAGCACGGCGAAGGGAAGAAGGACCGACTCCGCGGTGGCCACGACGGCGGCGGTCTCGGTGACTCCTTTGCAGAGGTCCACGTACCGGTTCGTGTCCAGGGCCACACTCACTTCCAGAGGGCCGGCCCGGAGCGAGACCAATGCCCTGGGCCAGGGCCTCGACCGCGACTTGATTCAACGTCTTGCCATGCAACCGGGCTCGGCGGCGTATGGCGGCATCGAGCGCGGCGGAAATCCGGCGGATCGTATACTGCATGCATCAAGTGTATGCAGTGCCTGCATGGCATGCAAGCGGAGTGGAGACGGACGTTGTCAATCCTTCCGCGCGGCGTTCGCTCTCTTGATGTCTTCCTTGAGATGCGCGTTGACCGGGAAGCCGCTCTTCTCGGCGCGCTTGATCGCGCTTTCCGCGTCGACGGGCCGGCCCGTCATCAGGTAGATCACGGCCAGGTTGTTGTGGGCCGCCCCCAGCTTGGGGTTCAGCCTCGCCGCCTCCACGTATTCGGCCTCCGCCTCCGCGAGCTTCTGCTGGCGGAAGTAGGCGGAGCCCAGGGCGAGGGGGAACTCGGCCGGCATCTCGGGGCGCTCCTTGCCCTTGAATCGCATGGACTCGAGCAATCGGATGCGGGATTCGATCTCCATGGCGCGGCGGTCGGCGCTGCCGTCCTTGACCGTATTCAGCAGGTTGAGGTTGTCGCGTAACCCGCGGATCTCGTCCTGCCGGTCGCGCTCGCCTTTCTCGCGATCCGCCTCCGAGAGGTGCCCCATGCGCGTGAACGCGTCCTTGGTGTTCCGGTAGGCGGCCACGGCTTCCACGTAGCGCCTCTGCGCCATCCGGCATTGGCCGAGGTTGTAGTGGGCGAGCACCATCTCCGGATCGGCGGCGATGGCGGCGCGGAACTCGTCGGCCGCCTGGTCCCAGGCCTCCGACCTCATGGACTCGACTCCGGCCCGGTAGTGCCGCTCGGCGTCTCGAGCCTTGTTGACCTCCACGGCCTGGGTCTGGGCGGCCAGACCCAG
>QHVP01000312.1 GCA_003222295.1 Acidobacteriota bacterium
ACAGGCGATCGTCCCCGCGTCGCGGACGAGGTCGAAGCGAACGTCGGCCCGCGCTCCGCGCGTCTGCTCGGCGGTCAGGCCCTTGAGGTCCGTGAGCGCGACCGGAAACGACGAGTTCCAATCGTGTCCCGGACGCGTCCGCCGCAGCGAGAGCTGGACGACCACGGCCGTGGAGCCGTCCGTCGTCTTCCACTGCGAGGGTTGCGCCGTCCAGACTCCGCGCAACGCGCCGGCCTGCGCCTCGCTGACGCGAAGGCCGGGGACGGCCGCGAGCGCCACCACCACGGCCAGCGCGCCCAGAGCCATCACGATCCGTCCGGTCGTCCTCGTCATCGGCTTCGCTCCCCCCGTCCCTTCACGCGCTTGAGCAGCGCCGGATCGATACCATGCGACCGCAGATCGATGAGCTCGCGCGTCGTGAGGTGGTCGTAGCCCGCGTCCTTGAGATCGCGCACGAACTCGGGGGTCACGCCGTGCGACCGCAGCTCGATGAGCTCCCCCGCCGCCAGCCCCGCGTAGCCCAGCTCCTTGAGGCCACGGACGTACTCCACGGTGATGCCCTGGCTCCGCAGGCCGATGAGCATCGGCGCGGAGAGACCCTTGTATCCCTGGGCCTGCAGTCCGCGGACGTACTCCGCGGTCACTCCCATCGTGCGCAGGCCGACGAGCCGCCCCAGGCTCAGATCCGTGTAGCCCATCCCGCGCAGGGCCACCGCGTCCTCCGCCGCCACGCCGTTGGAGCGCGCGCCGAGGAGGTCGGTGACGGAGAGGTTGGTGTAACCGGCCGCGCGCAGGCTCCGCACGTACTCCGGCGAGACACCCTGCGTCCGCAGCTCGAGGAGCTCGGACAGGGAAAGGTCCTTCAGGCCCTCAGCGGCCAGGCCCCGCACGAAATCGGGGGAGACGCCCTGAGTGCGCAGCGACACGAGCTGCTCCGGAGTGAGGCGCGGATGACCGGCCTGTGCGAGACCGCGCACGTACTCCGGACCCACTCCTTGCGTGCGCAGCTCGATGAGCTGGTCCCAGGAGAGACTCGGATAGCCCAGCTCGGCCATGCCGTCGACGTAATCGGGGGTGACGCCGGCGCCGGCCAGCTCCATCAGGCGTTCCACGGGGACGAGCCGCGTCGAGGTTGGGCCCTCCGCGGCGGGTGTGGCGTCGCGGCCGGACGGCCGCACTTCCGTGGGTTGCGCCGCCGCGGCGGTGCGGGCCGGAACGGGAGTGCGCTTGGGCGCGGGAGCGCGCCGCTTCGCCGGCTCGGCCTCACTCTGACCGCCTGTCGCGGACGCGCGCAGGGGCCAGCGCCGCACACCCGAGCAGGGCGGTCGCGCCGCGCGAGGCGCGCAGGGCGTGAGCGGGGGGAGCGGCGACGAGACGGGCGACGCGTTCGAACAACGGGCCCCCCGTGGCGGCGGGCGCGAGGCGCGGGGCGGGACGCAGAGCTTCGAGGCCGGCCAGGGCGCGCGCGTACTCGATGGGGTTGCCACAAGCGGCCACGGCTTCGTCGTCGCAGCACAGCTCGCGCTCCACCCGCATGCGGTGGGACACCCACCACACGGCCGGGTGGTAGAAGAGGATCGTTTCCACCGCGCTCTGAAGGAGGCTGGCCAGGTAATCGTATCGGCGCACGTGGGCCAGCTCGTGCGCGAGGATGGCCTCGAGCTGCTCCGCAGTCAGTCCCGCCATCGTGGCCGCGGGCAGAAGAATCGCGGGCCGGAGCCACCCCACTACCGTCGGCACGTCGACCATCGTCGACTCCAGCAGGCGGACGGGTCGGCTGACGCGCATGCGGCGCAGGAGCCGGGCCAGACGGCCGGCCACTTCTGCGTCGAGGATTGGCTGCGCCGACTCGTGCATCTGCTGGACGAGCCGCCACCCCCCCAGGTAACGAATCGAGAACACCAGGACCCCGGCGCACCAGAGGGCGACGATCGCGGGGAGCGCATTCGCGATGCGCGCCCGGATCGCGAGGGCGGAGCGATCACCGATTGCTGGCATGCGCGCGGACGTGATGGGCACGGCGCCGAATGAACGCAAGGCGGGAGCGGAAGCCGCCGCGGGCCCGATCTCATGTCCCGGCGCTCGCGTGACCAGGACGGTGACGGGCGGCATGACCGCCATGGCGGAGAGCGTGAAGGCGGCCAGTGCGTAGCGCACGCGCGCGCCCGCCCCCTGCGCGGCGACGTTGAGGAGAGCGAACACGCCGGCAGCCACCACACCCTGCCACGCGAAGTGCACGAGGGCCCAGCCCAGCGCCTCCACGGCCGTGGAGTCCAATGTCGTCATCGCTTCCCTCCCTCGATCTCATCCAGGAGCCTTCGAATGTCCTCGATCTCCTCCGGCGAGGCGCGGCGTCCGGAGAGGGCCTGGACCACCAACTGGGCCGCCGACCCGCCGAAGGCGCGATCGACGAGATCGCGCACCAGCTGGCGCTGGGTCTGTGTCTCCGGTACGCGTGCCGCGTAGACGTGCGCGCGCGCGGTTTCGTCCCGGGTCACCAGCGCCTTCTCGGACATGATTTGCAGGAGCTTGAGGACGGTCGTGTATCCCGCCGCGCGCGCGGGGCCCAGGCTCTCTTGCACTTCGCGCACGGTGCTCGGACCGCGCTCCCACAGGACGCGCAGGATCTCGAGCTCCCCTGGGGTCGGACGCGGCGGTGAGGTCATGCCGCGAAGGTTAGTACGAAGGCTTTCGTCGTGTCAACGAAATACTTCGTACAATCGCTTGGAGGGCCTGCCGGTCGTCGCGCCATCGGACCACCGGATTCCCGGCTACGGGTGGCTGAGGTCCACCGTCGGCAGGAAGCGCGGGGGGCGGCGGAAATGCGTCGCCTGCTCGAACGCGAACGCCAGCTTGAGCAGCGTCGGCTCGCTCCAGGCCCGGCCGAAGAACGAGATCCCGACGGGCAGGCCGTAGACGTTCCCGACGGGTACGTTGATGTTCGGGTAGCCGGCGACGGCGGGCGTGGTCGAGCTGCCGCCGGAGAAGTGATCGCCGTTGACGAGGTCGGTGGTCCAGGCCGGTCCCCCCGTGGGCGCCACCAGCGCCTCGAGCCGATGCTGGTCCATGACGGCATCGATGCCTTCGGCGCGCGCGAGACGCTGGTTCTTCTCGAGGGCGTCACGGTAGGCGGGAGTCGTCAGCGGGCCCTTCTCTTCCGCCTTGAGGAACAGCTCCTGGCCGAAATACGGCATCTCTTCGGCGCGGTGGGCCTCGTTGAAGGCGATGACGTCGGCCAGGGTCTTGACCGGCGCGGCGGGACCGAGCGCCTGAAGATAGGCGGCCAGGTCGGCCTTGAGCTCGAAGAGGAGGACCTCCAACTCGCTGTCGTCGTATTCGCCGGCATGGGGGATTTCGGCCGGATCCACCAGGACGGCGCCACGGCGGACCATCTCGGCCAGAGCGTCCTCCATCAACCGGTCCACTCGCGGGTTGAAGCCGAAGGACTTCCGCACCACGCCGATCCGCGCACCGCGGAGGCCGTCCACATCGAGGAAGCGGGTGTAATCGGAAGCCCCGCGTCTGGCCGCATCCGCGGTGGCGAGGTCGCGGTCGTCCACGCCGACGAGCGCGCTCAGCAGGACGGCGGCGTCGCGGACGGTGCGGGCCATCGGTCCGGCCGTGTCCTGACTGTGGGCGATGGGGATGATGCCCGCGCGGCTGACCAGCCCCAGCGTGGGCTTGAGGCCGACGATGCCGTTGGCAGACGACGGGCACACGATCGAGCCGTCCGTCTCCGTGCCGATGGCCAGGGCGCACAGGTTCGCGGCCACGGCCGCGGCGGAGCCCGAGCTCGAGCCGCACGGATTGCGATCGAGCACGTACGGGTTCTTCGCCTGTCCTCCGCGCGCGCTCCAGCCACTGCTCGAACGGTTGGAGCGGATGTTGGCCCACTCGCTGAGATTCGCCTTGCCGAGCAGGACCGCGCCCGCCTCCCGGAGCTTGCGGGCCACCGTCGCGTCCCGAGGCGGGATGGAGCCGGCGAGGGCGAGCGAGCCCGCGGTCGTCGTCATCCTGTCCGCGGTGTCGACGTTGTCCTTGAGCAGGATCGGAATGCCGTGCAGCGGGCCGCGCGCGCCCTTGGCGCGGCGCTCGGCGTCGAGGGTCTCCGCGACGCCTAGGGCATCCGGGCTCGTCTCGATCACGTGATGGAGCGCGGGCCCCTTGCCATCGAGGGCGGCGATCCGCGAGAGATAGGCGGCGGTGAGCCGGCGCGCGGTGAGCGTCCCCGCCGCCATCCGGCGTTGCAGGTCTTCGAGGGTGGCTTCCTCGAATTCGAAGGCGGCGGCTGGCGCCGCCGATGCCCCGCCGCGCGAGAACGCCAATGCGGACCCCATCGAGCCGAGCCGCAGGAAGTCCCGCCGCGTCGGGCTGCTCATGTCCACCTCCATCGAGGCGCCTCCGCGCCGCGCGCAGTGTACGGCAACGGGCGCCTTCCGGCAGGGGGGCGCGCGCCGCGCGCGCACCCGGCATAATGCGCGGATGCCTTCCCTCCGCCGCACCGCTCTCGATCAATACGCTGAACGGGTCCGGCCCGAGTACGAGCGCGCGCTCCGCGACCTCGTCGAGATCCCGACCGTCTCCTCGCACCCCACCCATCGCGCCGACATGCGGCGTGGGGCGGAGGCCGCGGCGAGTCTCGTGCGCGCCGCCGGGGGCCAGGCGCGCGTGCTGCGTACGGCCGGCCACCCTCTCGTCGTCGGCGACTTCCCCGCTCCCCGCGGCACGCCCACCGTCGTCCTCTACAACCATCTCGACGTGCAGCCGGCGGAGCGCGAGGCCGAGGGCTGGCGCACGGAGCCGTTCCGTTTCGTGCGGCGCGGCGACCGCTACTTCGGACGGGGCACCACCGACGACAAGGGGCCGGCCCTCGCCGCCCTCTTCGGGGTGCGCGCGGCGCGGGAGGCGGGCGTGCCCGTGGGCGTCCGCCTGCTCTGGGAGATGGAGGAGGAGATCGGATCGCCGTCGTTGGAGCCGCAGCTGCGCCGGCTCGCCACCCGGGAGCCTCCGCATTCGGTCGTGGTATCGGATGCGGCCTGGCTGGATCGGCGGCGACCGACTTCCATCGCCGGCCTGCGCGGGTTCATCGGATTCCGGCTGGTGCTCGACACCGCCGAGGGCGAGGCGCACTCGGGAGACGTCGGCGGAGCGGCCCGCAACCCGATCGCGGAGCTGATGCAGCTCGTGGCCGAGCTCCATGACGCGCGCACGGGACGCGTGAAGGTGCCGGGCTTCTACGACGACGTCGTGCCGCTCACGCGGCGCGAGCGCGACGACTTCCGGCGCTCCGGCTTCTCCCTGGCCACCTACAAGCGCGACAACCACCTCCGCCTCCTCCGCGCGACGGACCCGGCCCTCGTGCTGGAGCGGATCTGGGCCCGGCCCACCTTCGAGGTCCATGGCGTCGTCGGCGGATACACCGGGCCCGGCATCAAGGCCACCGTGCCCGGCCACGCGGAAGCGAAGGTCTCCTGCCGGCTCGTCCCGCGACAGCGGCCGGAGCGGATCGCCCGCCTGATCACCGCCTTCGTCCGCAAGCGCAACCCCGACGTGGTCGTGCACGCGGAGGGGGCCTCGCTGCCCTACGAGGGAAGCAGCCAGGGACCGGTCGCGGACGCGGTGCGCGGGGCCATGTCCTTCGCCTTCGGGCGGACGCCCGCGTTCGTGCGGGACGGAGGCACCATCGGCGCGGTGGTGAGCATGGGCCGGATCCTGCGCTGCCCCATCGGGTTCCTGAACCTCTCCTTGCCCGAGCACGGCTATCACGCTCCGAACGAGAACTTCGATTGGGGCCAGGCCGCGGGGGGCATGGCCGCGTTCGCGCGCTACCTCGAGGAGGTCGCGCAGCCGCGTGGGGCGAAAGGGAGCCGCCCGTGAGCGCGACCGGGCTGCTTCGCAGTGAGGACGGGACGCGGCGGTGCTGGTGGCCGGGGGCGGACCCGCTCTATGTCCGCTATCACGACGAGGAATGGGGCTTTCCCGTCGACGACGACCGTCGTCTCTTCGAAAAGGTCTGCCTCGAGGGATTCCAGGCCGGGCTGAGCTGGCTGACCATCCTGCGCAAGCGCGAGAACTTCCGGAAGGCCTTCTGCAGCTTCGATCCCGCGCGCGTGGCGCGCTTCGACGGCCGCGCGGTGAGGCGCCTCCTGGCCGATCCGGGCATCGTCCGTCATCGGGGCAAGATCGAATCGACCATCAACAACGCCCGCCGCGCGCTGGCCTTGCGCGAGGAGAAGGGCTCGCTGGCGGCGTACTTCTGGCAATGGGCGCCGCCGCCCGCGGACCGTCCGCGGCGTGTCACCCGCCGCGCCCTGAGCGCCTTGAGCACGACGCCGGTATCGGTCGCGCTCAGCCGTGACCTGCGGAAGCGCGGATGGACGTTCGTCGGCCCCACGACCATCTACGCGTTCATGCAGGCGATGGGCCTGGTGAACGATCATCTGGAAGGATGTGCCGCGCGGGCGCGCGCGCTGGACGCGGCGCGGACGTTCCG
>QHVP01000313.1:0-10226 GCA_003222295.1 Acidobacteriota bacterium
TCTTCGACCGCGCCATCACCCTGCTGCTCGAGAAGGTGGAGAAAGCGAAGTTGGGGGCGGCGGCGAAGCCGCGGGCACCTCGTCCTATCCGTCCCGGGACGGATCGGGAGCTTCGAACACCCATTGTTCCTTCGCGGGATGTCCCGCGGCAGGTCCAGCGCGCGGTCTGTAGGCGGGACGGCGACCGGTGCGCCTTCGTCTCTGGAGATGGACACCGATGCACGGAGCGCACGTTCCTGGAGTTCCATCACATCCAGGCGTATGCCAAGGGGGGCGTGGCCACCGTCGAGAACATCTCCCTTCGCTGTCGGCGCCACAACCAATACGAGGCAGAGCTGGTCTTCGGGTTTCGACCGCCGGGTGGGCGTGTGATCCCCGCTCACGAACGAATGGCGCGACAATAGGTCGCCATGCGCGTCCGTCTCGCGGCCGTCGCGAGCCTGATCCTCTCCGTCTACGCGGGGATGCCCGTGACCGTCGCTCAAGACTCCAAGCGCACGCGCGCCCTGGCCAGCGCGCTCAGCGAGCGGCCGGGCACGGCGCAGAAGGTCTGGGTGTTCTTCCGCGACAAGGGCCCCGATCCGTCGGCACGGCTGGGTGAAGTCGCCCTCTCGCCCCGGGCGCGCGCACGGCGCGCGCTGCGCGGGCAGACGAATCGCGTGGCGATCGAAGACGTGCCTCTGGTGCCGTCCTACCTGGCCGCCGTCGCCGCGCGCGTCGGACGCGTCCGCCAGCAGGTCGCGTGGATCAATGCCATGAGCGTCGAGGCCAGCGCCGCGCAGGTTGCGGCCGTGGAGGCCCTGCCCTTCGTGGCCCGCGTCGATCTCGTGCGCGGCTATCGGCGGCGACCGGAGGACGAGCTCCTCCGGCGCGTCTCCGTCGACCTGGGCCCGGGCGATCATGGCCCGCCTACCGGCCCGGCGGCGACACCATCGACTAGGCGCGCCGCTTCGGCCGCGCTCGACTACGGCGCCTCCGCCGGCCAGCTCAACCAGATCGACGTGCCCGCCGTCCACGAGATGGGCCTGCACGGCGAGGGCATCGTCGTGGCCGTGCTCGACGCCGGCTTCAACACGCTGTTCCACGAGGCCTTCGCGGCCATGTCCATCGTCGATCGCCACGACTTCGTCAACGGCGACGACGACGTGGGCGACGGGCCCGACCGCGGGGAGGGCAGCCACGGCACCGCGACGCTCTCCGTCCTCGGCGGCTTCGCCCCCGGCCACCTGATCGGCCCCGCCTTCAACGCGACCTTCCTCCTGGCCAAGACGGAAGACACCAGCAGCGAGACGCCGGTGGAGGAGGACAACTGGGCCGCGGCCGCGGAGTGGGCGGAGGCGAGGGGCGCCGACGTGATCAGCAGCTCGCTCGGCTATCTGACCTTCGACTCCGGCTCGCCCAGCTACACCTTCGACGACATGAACGGCACGGTGGCCATCTCGACGCGCGCCGCGGACCTGGCGGGAGCGCGGGGCGTCGTGGTCGTGAACTCGGCCGGCAACGAGGGGCCCAACGCGCTGCACAACACGCTGGGCGCGCCGGCCGACGGCTTTCTCGTCCTCGCCGTCGGCGCGGTGACGTCGACGGGTGCGCGCGCGAGCTTCAGCTCCGTCGGTCCCACCAGCGACGGGCGCATCAAGCCCGACATCGCGGCGCAGGGAGTCGCGGTCACCGCTGCCGCCCCGCACACCCCGAGCGGTTACGTGAGCGTGAGCGGGACGTGGTCGCGCTCGTTCTCCAGGCGGGGCCCTCGGCCACGGTGAGCGAGGTCGAAGACGCGCTGCGCGCGACGGGCAGCCAGGCCGGGCGTCCGGACAACCTGCTGGGCTGGGGCATCGTGGACGCGGCCAAGGCCGTCCAGGCCATCACGCCGTAGCGGGGCGGCACTATACTTCGCCGCATGCTTCACCGTGCCGGCGGCGTGCTCGCGCTGGCCCTCTGGGCGATGGCCGCCGCCGCCCAGACGCCCGCGCCCTCGCCCTCCGCGGCGCCTGCGCGGACGGATGCGGACGAGTACACCCGCTACGAGCTGCTCGGTCCCGGCACCGGACGGTTCCACATCCTCTATGAAGTGACCGCCACCACCCCCGGAGCCACCGTCTACTTCAATCCCATCCGCAAGGGCAGCGTGGCCACGGACGAGAGGGTGCGCGATCGACTCAACGGCAAGCTCCTCGACTTCTCGATCGTCAGCGGACGGGAGGCCCGGGCGGGCGGGCTGGCCGACGCCGACCCGGAGGAGCGCTACATCGCGGTGCGGCTCCCGCGGCCAGTGCCCGCGGACGGCGGCGAGGTCCGCCTCCTCATCGAGAAGACCTACCAGGACCCGAAGAGCTATCTCGTGGAAGCGGAGGAGGTCGTGTTCACGCGCTCCCTCGGCATCAAGCGCAACGCGGTGGTGCTGCCCGCCGGCTACGAGCTCGTGTCGTGCAACGTGCCCGCCCAGGTCGCGTCGGAAGCGGATGGGCGCATCGTGGCGAGCTTCATGAACACCTTTCCCGGGCCGGCCGCGGTCGTGATCAAGGGCCGGAGGCTTCGATGAGGACCTGGCCCGCGATCGCCGCGGCAGTGGCCGCCGCCGTCTCCGCATCCGCGCAGGAGCCCGGCCGCCTGGACGAGCGCGCGCATCAGGACCGCGAGATCGTCTATTTCCTGCGCGACCCGGATACCCACGCCTTCGACCTCTACCACGACTACACGCAGACGAAAGAAGGGATGGACCGCTACCTCAACGTGGTGAGGCCGGGCAGCACGGCCTCCAACCCGAGCGCGCGCCTTCTCGATACGGGCGAGGTGCTCAAGCCCGAGATCCTCAAGGGCGAGGCCATCACGGCCGCGAAGCTCGACCTCGGCGAGCCCGTGCGGCCCGACAGCGAGGTCGTGCTGATCCGCTTCCCTCCGGTCGCGCGCGGGGCGAGCGTGCGGCTGCGCATCAGCGAGACCTACGCCGAACCCGCGCGGTACAAGGTCGAGAACGGCGAGCTGGTGTGGGACCGGAGCTTCGGACGTCCGCGCAACGCCGTGGTCCTGCCCGCGGGATGGATGCTGACCGCCAGCTCGATCCCGGCCACGGTCAGCGAGACGGACGACGGGCGCATCCGTCTCGACTTCGTGAACCCGCGGCCGGACGAGATCGCGGTCTTGATCAAGGCGAAGCGCCGGGCGCGCTAGAGACAGACGGCTCGACGCGCTACGCCTTCAGAACCACCTGGGACGGGCGCGTCTTGTACGGATCCTGCGGCCGGCCGAAGAAGTAGCCCTGCGCGTAGCGGAGGCCGAGCCCCTTCAAGGTGTCCGCTTCCTCCTGGGTCTCGATGCCCTCGCCGATGACGGCCGCCCCCACCGCCGTGCCCATGTCCAGGATGGCCTTGACCACCTGCTGGCTGACCTTCTTCTCGTGGATGTCGCGGACGAGGCCCATGTCGATCTTCAGGTAGCTCGCGCCCAGGTTCGCGATCGTCTCCAGCCCGGAATAGCCCGCGCCGACGTCGTCGATGGCGAACGTGAAGCCCAGCTCCAGGAACGAGTGCATGGCCTCGCGATAGAGGTTGAGGTTCTCGATGACCTGGCCCTCCGTGATCTCCAGGGTGACGATGGAGGGCGAGAGGCGCGGTCCCAGGTAGTCGAGGACGCCGCGTCCGAGGAAGCTGACGTCGCGCACGGTGGCGGGCACGGTGTTCACGAACAGGCGGGTTGGCGAGCCGAAGTGGTCCCAATCCACGAAGACCTGGCGGCGGCAGGCGCGCTCCAGCTCGTCCACGAGGTCGAAGCGGGCGGCGGCCCCGAACAGGTGCGTCGGGTACTCCAGCGGGCCGCCGCGCGGGCCGCGGGAGAGACCCTCGTAGCCGAGGATGTCGCGCGTCTCCATCTGCACGATGGGCTGGAAGGCGCTCCAGAGATTCTTGTTGACGATGATCTCGACCACCGCGTCCCGCTGGTCGCGCTCACGCAGCCGGCGGCGGAGGTCGGCGGACACGCGCGCGTCCTCGATCACGCGGAGGATCTGGCGCTCGTCGTTCTCGAGCGGGCTCCAGAGCGAGAACCCGTGTCCGACCTCGACCGCCGGCCGCTCGCGCATGTAGGGGGTGGTCAGCCGGGCCACGCGCGGGGTGACGAAGCCCTCGACGCGGTCGCACAGCCGCTGCAGGTCCACCGCCGCGAAGGGGTTCCTCGTCTTGCGCTTCCCGGTCAGGAACAAGAGGTAGCGGTCCGCGTCGCGCTCGTCGCGGGTGAGGATGTCGTCGTCGCGGACGTGGGCCTTGGTCTCGGCCAGGAGCGGATCGACCTGGGAGCGAAGGGTCTTGTAGGCGGTAGCGCCGAAGCTGCGCTCGATGCGGGCCAGCGGCGTGAGGTCGACCAGCACCACCCCCAGGCAGCCGTTCTCGCGGAAGAACTACGCGATCCGCGGCTGGACCTCCCGGGACGGGGGGATGAGCACGAATTCATTGTCGTCAGGGACCGGACGTTGTCAAAGGCGGCGCCGCTCGAGACCGCCGGGCCAGCCGGCCCAGCCCCCAGCCGACGGCGATCAGGACGGCCAGGACCCAGGCCTGCCGGAACGTGCGCGTGCTGAGCAGCCAGAGGGCGAAGGCGATCGCGACGGGCGCGATCACCGCGCCGCCGGGAAGCCGGAAGCCGGGCTCTTCCCCGCCGCGGCGTCGGAAGACGAGGAGGGCGGCGCAGATGAGGCCGTAGGTCACGAGGCGGACGATGGCGGACACCGTCGCGTTCCAGGTGAAGCTGCCGTAGAGCGCGAACCCGAGCGTCACTGCGGCATACGCGAGGATGGCGACGTCCGGCGTGCGAAAGCGCGGATGGACGCGGCCGAGGACCGCGGGCAGCTCGCCCCGGCGCGCCATCGAGAAGAGAAGGCGCGGCGCGGCCAGCACGGAACCGGTGGCCAGCCCGTAGGTCGAGACCATGGCTCCGACCGTGATGAGCAGGACTCCCGGCCCCCCCATCAGCCGGCGGCACGCCTCGGCCAGCGGCGCTTTCGTCGCCGCCAGCGCCGGCACCACGCCCACCGCCACCACCTGCACCAGCGTGTAGACGAAGGCGATCACGGCCATGCCCACGATGAGCGCGAAGGCGCTGTCCTTCCGCGGCCGCCGGACCTCGCCCGCGACGATGAGGGGCGTGTCGAACCCGCCGTAGGCGAAGACGAGGAGCAGGACGGCCTGCGTCCAGTCCGCGTGCGCCACCGTCTGCGTGGCCAGGACGGCCTCGCTCACGCGCGGCAGCCCCAGGACGATGAGGAGGGCGAGCGGAAGCAGCTTTCCCGCCGTCAGCGCGTCGACCGCCCACGTGGCCTGGCGCACGCCGAGGACGTTGATGGCGGTGATGACGCCGAGGACGACCGTCATGGTGGCGACGCGGCCCGTCCCCTGCGCCAGCACCGGGGCCAGGGGCCCCAGGTAGTCGGTGAAGACGTTGAGGGCGGCGGCGGCCGAGGTGGCGCGAATGAAGAAGGTCAGCCAGCCCGCCTGGAAGCCGGCGTCGCGGCCGAACGCTTCGCGCACGTAGAGGTACGGCCCCCCCGCCTCCGTGAACCGGCTCGCGACCTCGGCCATGCAGAGCAGCATGGTCAGCATGCCGAGCCCGGCCAGCACGAAGGTCAGCGGGCTCCAGGCGCCGGTCAGACCGGCGAGCACCGATGGGAGGCTGAAGATCCCGCTCCCGATCACCCCGTTGATGATGGCGGCCGTGAAGTCCCAGCGTCCGATGGCGCGGACGAGACCGGGCGACTCCGCGGCCATGGGCGGGGATGATAACCTCACGCTTCGTTCCAGGAGGTTCCATGACACTCTGGAGCCGACTCGCGTCCGGGCTCTCGGCCGTGGCCGCGGCCGCCACCCTCCTCGCCGCCCCGGGGAGCCGGACCGAGAACGTCGTCCTCATCACGACGGATGGCCTGCGCTGGCAGGAGGTCTTCGGCGGCGCGGAAGAGTCGCTGATGACGAAGGAAGCGGGTGGAGCGTCCGACGCCGCGGAGCTGCGGCGCGCGTTCTGGCGCGAGACGCCGGCGGCGCGGAGGGAAGCGCTGCTGCCCTTCCTCTCGACCGTGCTCGCACGACAGGGCCAGCTCTACGGCAACGCGACGCGCGGCAGCGTGGCCCGGGTGACCAACGGCCACAACTTCTCCTATCCCGGCTACAACGAGCTGCTCAGCGGCCGCGCCGACCCGCGCATCGACAGCAACGACAAGAAGGCCAACCCCAACGTCACCGTCCTCGAATGGCTCAACGGACGTCCCCCGTACCGCGGCAAGGTGGCGGCCTTCTGCTCCTGGGACGTCTTTCCGTGGATCATCAACCGCGAGCGTAGCGGCGTCCTCGTCAATGCCGGGTTCGAGCCGGTGACGTCCGGCGGGGATCGTCCGCGGCTGGCCATGCTGAACCAGCTCCTGGCCGACACCACGCCCTTCGTGGACGGCGTCCGGCACGACTCCTTCACGTTCGCGGCCGCCCTCGAGCACGTGCGCGCCGCGCGCCCGCGCGTCCTCTACGTTTCGTTCGGAGAGACGGACGACTGGGCGCACCTCGGCCGCTATGACAACTACCTGTACTCCGCGCAGAGGTTCGACCGGTTCACGCGCCAGCTCTGGGACGAGATGCAGGGCCTGGGGCAGTACCGCGGGCGGACCACGTTCGTGATCACCGTGGACCACGGCCGGGGCAGCGGCCCCACGGAGTGGAAGAGCCACGGCGAGAAGATCCCGGAATCCGACAAGATCTGGATCGGCGTGATGGGCCCGGATACCCCCGCCCTCGGCGAGCGGGCGGAGACGGCTACGGTGACGCAGAGCCAGGTGGCGGCCACGGTCGCGGCGCTGCTGGGCGAGGATTTCGCGCAGGCGATGCCCGGAGTGGCGGGGCCGATCGAGGCCGCCCTGGGCCCTTCGCCGGAGAGGAAGGGCACCGTCATGCCGCCTGGCTCATCCGGATCCGACCTCGATCGCGCGCGCCTCCTGCGGCTGCTCGGCGATACGCCGGCCGCGCCGCCTCCGCTGGCCCCCGAGCGCCTGGAGCAGGTCGACCTCGGCGACGTGGTGCGCGAGAAGGTGACCTACACCGTCGAGCCCGGCGAGCGCGTGCCCGCCTTCGTGTTCGTTCCGAAAGGCAAGGGCCCGTTCCCCGCCGTGCTCTGCCACCACCAGCATGGCGGCGAGTTCCAGGTGGGCAAGGACGGTCCGGCGGGGCTCGGCTCCACACCCGATCAGCACTACGCGATCGAGCTGGCCCGCCGCGGTTACGTCACCATCGTGGCCGACGCGCTCTGCTTCGGCGAGCGGCAGGACGCCAAGGGCAAGCTCAAGAACGGGGAGTACGAGCGCTTCGAGGCCCTGCATCGCATCACGGAAGGCAAGACCCTGCAGGGCAAGTACGTCTGGGACGCGCGGCGTGCTCTCGATTACCTGGAGACGCGTGCGGAGGTCGACCCGTCGCGGATCGGCATGATCGGCCATTCCCTGGGCGGCCAGGAGACGCTGTTCACGACCGCCATCGACACGCGCATCAAGGCCGCCGTCTCCAGCTGCGGCTTCGGCAGCCTGCGCACGCTCGAGCGGGACCGCATCCTCCACAACTTCGCGCTCTTCGTGCCCGAGCTGGCCTCCCACGGGGACTACGGCGCCGTCCTCGCCCTCATCGCCCCGCGCCCTTTCCTGGTGGCCGCGCGCAGCGAGGACCCGATCTTCCCGATGGAAGGGATCGAGGAGACGGTGGCGGCGGCCCGCGCGGCCTATGCGGCGGCGGGCGTCAGCGACCGCCTGGGCACCTTCTACGAGCCCGGCCCCCACCAGTTCTCTCCCGGCATGCGCGAGGCCGCGTACGCGTGGCTCGACCGGTGGCTCAAGGCGCCGGCGAGAGAGCGCGGGGAGACGTCGCGTGCGCGGCCAGCGCCTCCGGCGGCCCGGCGAAGCGGTCCTTCACGCCCGCGTGCCAGATGATCGCCATCAGGAGCAGGACGCCGCCGACGATCCAGATGCTCTTCTCGTTCGGTGGGTGCATGCCGATCGCGATGAGGGCGAGGCATCCGACCACGCTGATGGCGGCCAGGGGCCGGTACCAGGCGCCGAGATCCCAGGGCCCCATCGTGGTCCACCGGTGGCCGTAGGCCACGAGGCCGAGCGCCGTCGGCAGCACGTAGGAGATGTAGAGCAGGATGGCCGCCACCGCCGCCATCGTCTCGTAGATCGGTGTGTACACGGTGGCCAGGGCCGCGGCGCAGGCGACCGTCCAGATCGCCATGGTCGGCGTGCGGTAACGGTCGGAAACCCGGCCGAGGGCGTTCGAAGCGGGCAGGCCGCCATCGCGCGCGAAGGCGTAAGCGATACGCGAGGCGGACGTGACCGCGGCCAGGCCGCAGAGGTACTGGGCCAGCGCGATGCCGGCCAGGATGAAGTAGGCCAGGGGCCGGGGCAGGACCGCGCCCACCGCGAAGGTGAAGGCGCCCGGCCCCAGGGCGGCGGCGCGGTCGAGGTCGGGGATGGCCGCCACCACCGCGCACAGCATGACCCAACCCGCCACTCCGGAGACGGCGACGGCCTGGATGATGCCGCGCGGCACGCGCATCGCCGCTCCCACCGTCTCCTCCGCGGTGTTGGCGGAGGCGTCGAAGCCGGTGATGGTGTACGCGGCGAGCAGGAAGCTCAGCACGAAGAGAAGCGCGATGCTGTCGGTGGCCGGCCAGACGTCGCCGCCGCGCGCGCCGCTGTAGTTCGTGAAGCTCACCAGGCGCTCCGGGTGGAGCGAGGGAGCGAAGACGAGCAGGGAGGCCGTGAGCAGGAGGGCGATGCCCACGATCCAGTAGCCGCTGAAGTCGGTGAGCCGGGTCGTCAGGCGGATCCCGAGGTGATTGACGAGGGCCTGCGAGGCCGTGATCGCGAAGACGCCGACGATGGCGACGGTGGCGGAGGCGCGGCCGGGGCCGAGGGAATCCAGGGTGAAGCGCAGCGCGCCGAGGTTGATGGCGGCGAGGGCCGCCACCATGCCCAGGAGGTTGAGCCAGGCCGTCGCCCAACCCCAACCCTTGCCGCCGAGGATCGAGGCCCAGTGATAGAGGCCGCCCGCGGTGGGAAAGCTGGAGGCGACCTGCCCCATGGTGGCGGCCACGGCCAGCGAGAAGAGGCAGACGAGGGGCCAGCCCAGTCCGAAGGCGGCGCCGCCGACGCTGGAGAGTCCCTGATGGAAGGAGGTCACGCCCCCGGCCAGGATGCAGATGATCGAGAGCGAGATCGCGAAGTTCGAGAACGCGCCCATCCCCCGCCGCAGCTCCTGCTTGTAGCCGAGGCTGCGCAGCGTGCGCTCGTCCGCGGCGATGACGTCCTCGTCCTCGGCCTGGCTCATCGCGCCGTGAGTATACTTTCGGGCTCGTGCTCACCCTGGAGCAGGGCTTCGCCCGCGTGTTTGGCGGGGCGGAGCCGTCCGCTGAGCCGTTCGAATGGCATAATGGGGCCCCATTTTCGAAGGGAGCCCCGCATGCCCAGGGTCGTACGCTGCGGCCTGGTCCAGGCCCGGAACGTCAAGGGCCCGGAAGCCGGCCTCGAAGCCATCAAGAAGGCGATGGTGGAGAAGCACGTCAAGCTCATCGAGAAGGCGGCCAGGGAGAAGGTCCGCATCCTCTGCCTGCAGGAGCTGTTCTACGGCCCGTACTTCTGCGCGGAGCAGGAGACGAAATGGTACCACCTGACGGAGCGCATCCCGGAGGGCCCGACCACGCAGCTCATGATGAAGCTGGCCAAGAAGCACCGCCTGGTGATCGTGGTTCCCGTCTACGAAGAGGACCAGCCCGGCGTCTACTACAACACCGCGTCCGTCATCGATGCCGACGGCAAGTACCTCGGCAAGTACCGCAAGACGCACATCCCGCACTGCAAGCCGGGCTTCTGGGAGAAGTTCTACTTCCGGCCGGGCAACCTCGGCTATCCCGTCTTCGAGACGGCGTACGCGAAGGTGGGCGTCTACATCTGCTACGACCGCCACTTCCCGGAGGGCGCGCGCGCCCTGGGCCTGGCCGGGGCGGAGATCGTGTTCAACCCGTCGGCGACGGTCGCGGGCCTGAGCGAGTACCTCTGGAAGCTGGAGCAGCCGGCGCACGCGGTGGCCAACGGCTACTTCGTGGGCGCGATCAATCGCGTCGGCATCGAAGCGCCCTGGCGCATCGGCGAGTTCTACGGGCAGAGCTACTTCTGTGATCCCCGCGGCAAGTTCCTGGCCGAAGGACCG
>QHVP01000313.1:10236-15872 GCA_003222295.1 Acidobacteriota bacterium
TCGGTGTGGCAGTTCTATCGTGACCGCCGGCCCGACGCCTACGCGGCGCTGGTGCAGCCGTGAGCGCCGAGGCCACGAAGCCGGGCGAGGCGCATCCCCTGCGGCGCAAGGGCGAGGGCAAGACCTATCGGAACTTCGTCGGCGGGCAGTGGGTCGGCTCGGAATCGTCGAAGACCGTCCCCAACATCAATCCCGCGGACACGCGCGAGGTCCTCGGGCATGTCCCCCTGTCCACGGTGGAGGAGACGAGGGCGGCGGTGGCGGCGGCGCGGGACGCCTTCCCCGCCTGGCGCGACACGCCCGCGCCCGTGCGCGGCCGCATCCTCTTCCAGGTCCAGGCCCTCATGGACCAGGAGAAGGAGGCGCTCGCGCGCCTCCTCACGCGCGAAGAGGGCAAGACGGTCAAGGAGTCGATGGGCGAGATCCAGCGCACCATCAACATCCTCGAATACACCGCGGGCGAGGGCCGGCGCCTCGGCGGCAGCACCGTGCCTTCGGAGCTGTCCCACAACTTCTGCTACACGCTGCGCCAGCCCCTCGGCGTCGTCGCCTGCGTCACCCCCTGGAACTTTCCCGTCGCCATCCCGGTCTGGAAGATCGCGCCTGCGCTCATCGCCGGCAACACCGTGGTCTTCAAGCCGGCCACCCTCACCCCGGAGACGGCGAGCGCGGTCGTTTCCATCTTCGAGCGCGCGGGCATCCCCAAGGGCGTGCTCAACATGGTGCTGGGCGCCGGGGGCACCGTCGGCAACGCCCTCGTCGATCACGACGACGTGCGCGCGATCAGCTTCACGGGCTCGAACGAGGTCGGCGCGGAGATCTACGCCCGCGGGGCCAAGCGCATGATCCGGGTGCAGGCGGAGATGGGCGGCAAGAACCCGGTCATCGTGCTGGCCGATGCCGACTTCGATCTGGCCGTGGAGTCGACGGCGCAGGGCGCGTTCGGCTCGACCGGGCAGCGCTGCACGGCCACCTCGCGCGTGATCATCGAGGAAAAGGTGGCGGACAAGTTCGTGGAGGCCCTGGCCGCCCGCGCCGCGAAGGTGCGGGTGGGCAACGGGCTCGAGAGCGGCGTGGACATGGGCCCGGCCGTCGATTCCTCCCAGCTCGACACCGACCTCGAGTACATCGCGATCGGGCGCAACGAGGGGACGCTTGTATGCGGTGGGCGTCCCCTCAGGGACGCGGACCGCGCCCACGGCCACTTCGTGGAGCCGACGGTGTTCGACCACGTCAAGGCCGCGACGCGCATCGCCCAGGAGGAGATCTTCGGGCCCGTGGTCTCCGTCATCCGCGTGAAGGGCTTCGAGGAAGCGATGCAGGTCGCCAACGGGGTCCAGTTCGGCTTGTCCTCGTCGATCTTCACCGGCGATCCGGCCAAGCTGTTCCGCTTCGTCGACCACATCGAGACGGGGATCGTGCACGTCAACAGCGGTACCCCCGGGGGCGAGGCCCAGATGCCGTTCGGCGGCATGAAGGGCACGGGCGTGGGACCCCGCGAGCAGGGCGAGACGGCGCTGGAGTTCTTCACGGAGGTCAAGTCGGTCTACGTGGACTACACGGGCCAGGCGCGCAAGGGAAGCCTCTACTGACCCGATGAGGACGAGCCCCGGCGCCCTCACCGCCGTCCTGCTCGCGCTCGCCGGCCTCTCCGGGTCCGCGAGCGCCGACGCCCCCGCGGATCGGGGCACCGCCCTCGTGACCCTCGAAGACGGCACGAGCGTTCCCCTGCACAACTGGTCGCTGTCCTACGAGTACGGGATCGCCAAGCAGGGCACCTCTCCCCTGTTCGCGCCGACCGCGCGCAAGCCCGCCTGGGAGTTCTACGCAGGCAAGAAGGCGCTGCCCGTCGCCGGCCAGACCCTGACCATCGCCTACTCGGAGACGATGCGGTCCACGGAGAGCGACACCGGGATCAAGACGGAGCGGATCAAGACCCCCCGCGAGGTCACGCTGGCGGGCGCGGACGGGAAGAAGACCGCCTTCAAGGTCGAGCCCCCCGCCCGCGAGCTGCTGGCGGAATCGCTGGAGAAGGGCACGACGCTCATGGCCCGCACTCTCGACCTGCTCGGCGAGACGATCACGGGCACGAAGAAGGACTTCTGCCTCCTGAGCTACACGGCGGTGGTGGAATGCGGCGGCACCGCCGCCGACCGCGTGGTCAAGGTCGAGTTTCAGAGATGAACGCCAACGAGATCAACGACAAGTATCGCAAGTACCTCTATGGCCTGACCACGTACTACCGGGAGCCGCTGCCCTTCGTGAAGGGCGAGGGCAAGTGGCTCACCGATGCCAGCGGCCGCCGCTATCTGGATTTCTTCGGCGGGATCGTGACCGTCTCCCTCGGCCACTGCCATCCGCGGGTGGTGGACGCGATCGAGAAGCAGGCGCGCACGCTCCAGCACGTCTCCACCCTCTTCCCCACCATCCCCATCGTTGAGCTGGCGGAGACCCTCGAGAAGATCTTTCCGTGCGAGCGCCCGGCCAAGATGTTCTTCACCAACAGCGGCACCGAGGCCATCGAGACCGCCATCCTCACCGCCCGCGCACTCGAACTGGCGGCTCGGGGGCGTGCAGGATCCGTCCATCCGGCACGCCATGGCGCCGTACTGCTATCGCTGTCCGCTGGGCATGAAGCCCGAGAGCTGCGGGACCGCCTGCGCCAGCGACGTCGAGGACGTGATCCGCACGACGACCTCGGGCCGGCCGGCCGCCTACATCGCGGAGCCGATCATGGGCGTGGGCGGGTTCATCGTGCCGCCGAAGGAGTACCCGAAGATCGTGGCCGAGATCGTGAAGCGGTACGAGGCCCTCTACATCGCGGACGAGGTGCAGACGGGCTGGGGCCGCACGGGCGGCAAGTGGTTCGGCATCGAGCAGTACGGCGTCAAGCCCGACCTCGTCGTGAGCGCCAAGAGCCTGGGCAACGGCCATCCCATAGGCCTCACCATGGCCCGCCAGGAGGTCGCGGACTCCTTCAAGGGCGCCACCATCGCGACCTTCGGCGGCAATCCCGTGACCATGGCCGCGGCCAAGGCGGTGGTGGACACGATCCGCGAAGAGATCCTCATGGACAACGCCACCGAGGTCGGCGCCCACTTCCGCGCGCGCCTGGACAAGCTCAAGGAGAAGCACCGCGTCATCGGCGACGTGCGCGGCATGGGCCTGATGCAGGGCCTGGAGCTGGTGAAGGACCGGGAGACGAAGGAGCCGGCGCCGCAGCAGACGGGGGCGGTCCTGGAGGCGGCCAAGGACCGTGGGCTCATCATCGGCAAGGGCGGCCTCTTCGGCAACGTCCTCCGCATCTCGCCCGCCCTCAACGTGGGCAAGGCGGACGCCGACCAGGCCGCGGACATGCTCGACCAGGCCTTCACGGACGGTGGGAAGGTCTAGATGGGCATGTTCCGTCCGGCCGGCCGCCTGACCCGCCGCCTGACGGACTTCCTCCGGCGGCGCACGAAGACCCGGGCGGAGAAGCGGCCGGAGCTGGACTGCAAGAGCTTCCCCGACCTCTTTCGCAAGCGCGCGGTCGTGTTCACGGACACCGCCGATTTCACCATCCGCACCGCGCGCGACGGGATCCTGCATTTCCTGATGGTGTTCGACACCGTGACCAGCGTGGCCGAGAAGGTGGTCCGACGGACGGGCGGGGAGGTGGTCAAGGTCGAAGGCGACAGCCTTCTCCTGCGCTACGACGACGCCAACGACGCCGTTCGGAGCGTGCTCGAGCTCGACGACGCCCTCCAGTCCTACAACCGCGGCCGCCCCGAGAACGAGCAGGTCCATTTCAGCTACGGCGTCGGCTACGGAGACGTCCTCGACACCGACCACGACATGTTCGGGCTCGAGGTGAACCTGGCCTCGAAGATCGGCGAAGACTTGGCCGAGCCGGGTGAAGCCCTCCTGACCGCCTCCGCCTCCGCCGCCCTGGAGCCGGGTCTGCTCCGGCGCGTCGTGCCGCATCGCATCGTCACCTTCGGGCAACAGGCCATTCCCATCTCGCGCCTCAAGCTGCGCGGCCGCGCGTACCGCGGCAAGGTCAGGCGCAACCCTCCGAAGTGAAGCCGTCCACGAGAGAGGAGAGCCCCAAGTGGGTGACCTCGTCGGCAACCCGGCCGCCGTCCCCTGGATCGTGCTCCGCACCGTCGTCGTCTACTTCGTCATCCTGGTGGGCTTCCGCCTCTCCGGAAAGAGAGAGGTGGGCCAGCTCGCCCCCTACGACTTCGCGCTCATCCTGCTCATCGCCAACGCCGTGCAGAACGCGATGGTGGGTCCGGACACCTCGCTGCTGGGCGGACTCGTCGCGGCGGTGGTGCTTCTCGTCCTCAACTACCTGCTCGGCCTGGCCGCCGCGCGCCACCGCAAGGTCGAGAAGCTGCTGCGCGGCAAGGCGTACCGCGGCAAGGTCAGGCGCAACCCTCCGAAGTGAAGCCGTCCACGAGAGAGGAGAGCCCCAAGTGGGTGACCTCGTCGGCAACCCGGCCGCCGTCCCCTGGATCGTGCTCCGCACCGTCGTCGTCTACTTCGTCATCCTGGTGGGCTTCCGCCTCTCCGGAAAGAGAGAGGTGGGCCAGCTCGCCCCCTACGACTTCGCGCTCATCCTGCTCATCGCCAACGCCGTGCAGAACGCGATGGTGGGTCCGGACACCTCGCTGCTGGGCGGACTCGTCGCGGCGGTGGTGCTTCTCGTCCTCAACTACCTGCTCGGCCTGGCCGCCGCGCGCCACCGCAAGGTCGAGAAGCTGCTGCGCGGCAAGGCGCACGTCCTGGTCCTGCGGGGCAACGTGCACCCGGATGCGCTCGGCTCCGAGCACGTGACGCACGAAGACCTCCTGCAGGCGCTGCGCGCGCACGGCTGCTGCACGATCGCGGACTGCCGGCTGGCCGTGCTCGAGGTGGATGGGTCGATCTCCGTGGTGCCGGAGCCGACGCCGGGGGCAAGGCAGTCCGCATGACGCATCGGCGAGGATCGCTGATCTCTCACGGAACCCCGCCGCGCCCACTCTCGTCTGAGGAGACGTGGAGCTGACCCCTGCCGACGCCGTGGCCGTCCTCAGGCGCACGCCGGCCACGCTGCAGGCGATGCTGGAAGGCCTGGCCGATTCCTGGCTGCTGGCCAACGAAGGCCCGGACACGTTCAGTCCCCGCGACGTGATCGGACACCTGATCCACGGCGAGGAGACGGACTGGGTGCCGCGGATGAAGATCATCCTCGAGCACGGCGAGGCGGTGCCCTTCACGCCGTTAGACCGCTTCGCCTTCCGCACGGCGTCCGTCGGGCACTCCACGAGCGCGTTGCTCGAGCGGTTCGCGGCGTTGCGCCGCGAGAGCCTGCGCGCGGTGGGCGCCATGACCCTCGACGGCGCCGCCCTGGCGCGCACGGGAACGCATCCGGGCCTGGGCCGGGTGACGCTCGGCCAGCTCCTGGCCGCCTGGGTCGTCCACGATCTGGGCCACGTCAAGCAGGTCGCGCGTGTCATGGCGGGCCAGTACCGCGAGGCCGTCGGGCCCTGGCGGGAATACCTGACGATCCTGGATCGGCCATGAGCTCGAAACGATCGGCTTGATTAACAGAGAGACGTTGTGGCCAGGTCGGCCGTCAGCTTTTGCCGTCAAACGACAACAGCTGTTCTACG
>QHVP01000314.1 GCA_003222295.1 Acidobacteriota bacterium
CCCGCGGCTGAGCTACTTCTCGTCCCAGAGCGCGTCCAACCTCGTCATCACCGTCGCGTAGACCTCGATGCCGTCCCACAGGTTCTGCAGCCGCAGGTTCTCGTCCGCCGCGTGCTGGTTGTTGTCGTGGTTCACGATGGGCAGCCCGACCACCGGCCGGTCCAGGATGCGCCCGAAGAGCTCCATCCCCACGCTTCCCCCCAGGGTCGGCAGCCGGACGAGGGGCGCGCCGCTCGCCTCTTCGACCGCCTTCGTGAGCGCGCGTGAGAACGGCAGGTCCATCGACGTCCGCGCGGGCGGATAGCCGGGTCCCCAGTCGAGACGGACGAGGCGAGGACGCCGGCGCCGCGCCTCCAGCGTCGGGGCCTCGTGCACGACGTCGTAGCCGAGCTGGCGCAGGTGCGCTTCCACCTTCTCGCGCACCGCCGATGGCGTCTGATCCGGTACCAGCCGGAAGTCGATCGAGGCGCGGGCCTCCGTGGGAATGGCGTTCGCGGCCAGGGCGCCCACGCCCCCCGAAGCCAGGCCGCGCACGTTGAGCGCGGGCAGGAGGATGCGCTCGACCAGACGGGCCCCGCCGCCCTCGGTACGAGCGAGCGCGAGCTCGCGGCGCAGCGCGTCGTCCACGTTCGGCACCTCGCGCAGGGCCTGCCTCTCCGTATCCGTCGGCGGCCGCACGTCGTCGTAGAAGCCAGCCACCTGGATCCGCCCGTCCTCGTCCCGCAGGCCGGCCACCAGGTGGGCCAGCTCGAGCGCCGGGTTGGGAGCCCAGTTGCCGTAGTGCCCGCTGTGCAGCGGCCGCGCGGGGCCGTAGAGGGTCACCTCGAGATCGGTGATCCCGCGGGCGCCGAAGTAGATCTGCATCCGGCGCGACTGGTGCACGGGTCCGTCGCACAGGAGCCAGGCGTCGCCCGCAATCTCGCCTCGATACTTCTGCAGGAACGCCTCCAGGTGCGGCGAGCCCGCCTCCTCCTCGCCTTCCAGGAACAGCGCGACGTTCACGCTGGGCCGGCGCCCTAGAGTGTCCAGCGCGTCGAGGGCGGCCAGGATGCCCACGATCGGGCCCTTGTCGTCCGACGCGGAGCGGCCGTAGAGACGCGCTTCCGGCGGGTAGGGCGCCCGGCCCGTCGGGATCTCGCCGCCGCCGTCCTCGAGGCCGCGGTCGCGGAGGAGGGGTGTCCAGGGATCGCCGTGCCACTGCGCGCGATCGACGGGCTGGCCGTCGTAGTGCGCGTAGAAGACGACGGTACGGCGCGCTCCCGGGACGCGCCGCACGCCGTACACCGCCGGCGGCGCGTCCTCGATTTCGAGCAGGCGTGGTGCCATCCCCCGGCGGGTCAGCATCGCGACGAGGTGGTCGGCGTTCGCGCGGATCGGCGAGATCTCGCGGGCCAGGTTCGGCAGCGCGACGAGATCGGCCAGCTCGCGGACGATCTCCGCCTCGTGCGCCTTCCGCCACGCGCGCACGTCCCCCGCGGGCTCGGCGGCGACGGCGCTCGCGAGCAGGACGGCCAGCCCCCCTCTCCCCCACACCATGCAAGCCTCCCTGCGCGCACACTACCATCGCCCGTCTCCGTTCCCGTCCGTTTAGCCCTTCTGGCGGGATATGATCCGCCGAGGAGAATCCCAACGATGACCACACCCTCCCGCCCCCTCCCCGTCCTCGCCGCCGCCCTCGTCCTCGCCGGCGCCGGTCCCGCCGCCGCCATCGATTGGGCCGTCGGCGTCGAAGGCGGGTATTCCGACATGACGAACGCGCCGAAGTCGGCGAAGGCCATCTTCGACGGCTCGTCGGGAGGGAGCACCGCCGGCGGCTTCATCCGGTTCGGCCTCGGGCAGTCCTTCTTCGTCGAAGCGCACGGCCGCCAGTTCCAGCGCACGGGTGAGCGCGTGTTCGTGGCCGACGCGGGCAGCGAGGTCTTCCGGCTCGGCCATCCGCTCAAGATCCGGCTCATCCCGGTATATGGCGTCATCGGCTACCGGTTCGGCCAGAACACGCACTTCGCGCCCTACGTCACCGTCGGTCTCGGTGCGACGTCGTACCGGGAAGAGAGCAACGTGGCCGGTCTCGTCGAGACCTTCAGCGCGACCAAGGTCTCCGGCCACGGCGCCCTCGGCGTCGATTACCTCGCCGGCCCCGTGCGCTTCGGCGTCGAGGTGGGCTATTCGACGGTGCCCAGCACGATCGGGCAGGAGGGCGTCTCCAAGGTGTATGGCGAGAAGGACGTGGGCGGACTGACGGTGCTGGCGCGCCTCGCGTTCGGAAGCCGCGCGCCCTAGGTTCGACTTCACGCGTCGCGCGCCGTCGATAGGAAGCGGGCGCCAGTCGATCAACCCAAGCTATCGGATACCTGCCCCGACATCACACCTTGGCGTTGCCACCGAGGCCGCGTGCCTCACTGACCACAGAAGTACCGCGAGGGCCGAAGACCACATCGGCTTCGTATTGGTTGTGGCGGCGGCAGCGAAGCGAGATGTTCTCGACGGTGGCCAATCCTCCCAGCGCGTAGGGCACGATGTGGTGGAACTCCAGGAAGGTGCGCTCCGCGCATCTGTGTCCGCCTTTGGAGACGAAGGCGCATCGGCCGCCGTCACGCCGCCAGGCCCCGCGCTGGACGTCCCTCGGGGTATCCCGCGAAGGG
>QHVP01000315.1 GCA_003222295.1 Acidobacteriota bacterium
TCTCGTAGCCAAGATCGCCGGTGTATCCGGTGCGCGAGATCTCCACCGGGACGCCGCGCAGGCGCGCGGGCGTCACCCGGAAGTACTTGAGACGCGCGACGTCGGCTCCTTCCTCGCAGGACTCGAGGACGGCGCGGCTGGTGGGGCCCTGAAGGGCGAGGGCGCCCAGCCGGTCGGAGATGTCCTCGACCGTGACCTGCAGCCCATGGCTGTTCATGTGGATCCAGCGCAGGTTGGGCTCGGCCGCCGTCCAGCGGTACACGTCCTCCTCGAGGCGCGACACCGTGCCGTCGTCGATCACCTTGCCCCGCCCGTCGCACCAGTGCGTGTAGGAGACCTGGCCGGGCTTCATCTTGGGGACGTCGCGCGTCACCACGCGATCGACCAGCCGCGTGGCGTCGCGGCCGCTGACGCGGTACTTGAAGAGCGGCGAGACGTCGATCAGGGCGGCCGCGTTGCGGATGGCGTTGTACTCGCGCTCGTGGTGGACCTCGTAGCTGGAGACGGCGAAGTAGCCGGCCCAGTCGCGCCAGCTCATGCTCTCGCAGAGGGCGGCCGTCCGTGTGTGGAAGCAGGTCCCGATCGGCATCCGGTCGATGATATCCCAGCGCTTGTAGCGTGGCGGAAAGCGCCCGCCTCAGAATCGGAAGTAGATGAACGCCTTCTCCGCTGACCCCCACAGCACGTGCCGGACGATGGCCATGGCGCAGCCGGCCGCCCGCCACAGCGCATCCCACATCGGCCAACCGGCCAGGCGCCGATGCGGCGTGACCGTGGGGACCAGCGGCACGCGGAAGACGTCGATGAGCACGATGACGAGGGCGCCGAACACGAGGTCGAGGGAGGGACGAGCCCAGCCCCCGTGGCCCAGGGCCCGGTAGCAGGCGACGGTCGACGCCACGTCCGGGGCGCGGAAGGGAACCCAGGCCAGGAACACCGCGATCCACACGAAGACGCGCGTGATCGCGCCGGGTGCACGCGACCACCAGGCGCCGGCCGAGCTCTCGAACAGCATGAGCGCACCATGGATCGCGCCCCAGAGGACGAAGGTCCATCCCGCCCCGTGCCAGAGGCCGCTGAGCAGCATGGTGGCGAGGATGTTCGCGCGCTCGCGCCCGGGGCCGCGCCGGTTGCCCCCGAGCGGAAAGTAGACGTAGTCACGGAACCAGGTGGACAAGGAGATGTGCCAACGACGCCAGAACTCGCGGAAGCCGCGGCTGGCATAGGGCCGGTCGAAGTTCTCCATGAGGTCCACGCCGAAGACGTGGCTCACGCCCTGGGCCATCCGGCTGTAGCCGCTGAAGTCGCCGTAGATCTGCAGCCCGAAGGCCACGATGCCGAACACGGCATCCGAGGTCGAGGCACCGGCGGGGGCGTTGAAGAAGGCGTCCGCGCTCCGGGAGGCGATGTCCGCCGCCATCTTCCGGATCCAGCCCTCCGCGAACAGCGCCGCCGCGTGGGGCAGCCGCGCCGCGAAGCCCGGATTGCGCTCCTCGATGAGGGCGAGCTGGGGAAGGAGCCGCTGAGGCCGCTCGATGGGCCCCGCCACGAGCTGCGGAAACCAGGAGACGTACAGCGCGTACTGCACGAAGTTGCGGCAGGGCTCGAAGCGGCCGTACAGGACGTCCATCGCGTAGGCGAACGACTGGAAGATGTGGAAGCTGATGCCGATGGGAAGGGCGAGGGTGACCCGCGGCATCGCGACGTGGTAGCCGAGGAAATCGAGCGCGCTGCGCGCGTTCTCGAGTCCGAAGTTCGCGTACTTGAAATAGGCGAGGGCGCCGAAGTTGGCGACGAAGCTGATGACGACTCCGTGCCAACGGGCCCGGAACCGCCGCGCGTAGAGCGCGATGGCGTAATCGGACACGGTGAGCGCGAAGAGGAGCACGACGTAGTACGGCTGGATGTAGCCGTAGAAGACGTAGGAGGCCACGGTGAGCGCGAAGAGGAGCCATCCCCCGCTAAGGAGGCCGTACACGAGCATGACGACGACGAAGAAGAGGGCGAAGTCGAGGGTGTGGAAGAGCATCTCTCAGCGCGGGCGGGGCGGGAAATCGGCGGCGATGCGCGCGGCGATGAGCTTCCCGACGGCGACGTTGCCGGCCGCCGTGAAATGGATGCCGTCGCCCGTGAAGTCGGACGAGCCGCGCAGGGTGGCGTGGCGCGAGGCCTCGAGCATGTCGATGACCTGCGCGGAATGGGCCGCCGCCACCGCGCTCACCACGGCCGTGATGGTCTCGACCTCCGCGGCCAGGGCCCGCCGCTCGCTTCCATAGACGCGCCGCGCCTCGACCAGGAAGGGGTGCACGTTGATCTGCTTGAGCTCGTCGTCGGTGAGATCGAAATAGGGACCGTACGGGGTCATGAAGTAGAGCGCGATCGACTGCTCCTGGCAGAAGGCGGCCATGGCGGCCAGCGGGGCGGCCAGGTCGCGACGCCGCTTCTCCTCGTAGGCGCGGATCTCTTCCACGCTGCCCGCCCTCGGATCCACGTTCCCCGCGCTCGGGAGCGGCGAGAGCGGGGCGGAGACGGCCGCCACGCTCACCGAGGGCCTGGCCGGGTGCAGCTCCGGCTCCAGGGGCAGCCGGGTCACCCGCCGGACGAACGGACGAACGGTGGAGGGATCGTCGATGACGGTGAAGAGCGCGCTGTGCTCGCTCGCGCGCTTGAGGAGCGCCTCCCGCCAGCCGAGCTTCCGGATCCCCATGTCGGACGGGGCGACGGCCGGTGTCACGATCGGCCAGTAGGGTAACCCCGCCGGGAAGTCGATGACGACGACGATCGCGTCCGGCCTGAACTGGTGGACGTAGGCTTGTGTCATCGCCGAGATGTTGACGACGTTGAAGCTGTGGGTGCCGAAGTTCAAGACTTCCGCCCGCCGGCCTCCCTGGCGGAGCGCGCGCTCCGCGGCCGCGGGGATGGTGTATTCGAAATACTGGCCCAGGCCGTAGACCACGGACGAGCCGAGCATGGCCACCCGCAGCTTGCCGCGCGCCCGCTTGCCGAGGGGATAGGTCCGCGGGGCGTGCATGCCCAGGTCGTTCGTGATGATCCACTCCGGCGGCCCGGGGACGCTCGGACGCAGGCGGTATCCGGTCCACCCGTCGGGGACGACCGGTGAGAGTCCGGTCGCCGCCAGCACCACGGGCTGCACTCGCGCGATCTTGCGAAGGGCCAGCTCCGCGATCGCCCCCGCCAATGCGAGCAGCAGGGCGAGGACCGCAACGAGCCGGGCGAACTGCCCAACGATCGTGCACGGACAGAAGTGGGGCCGGGAGTCGATCGTCACGGCGCCGAAGCTTATCCGATGGGCGGGCTGGGGGCCGGCGAGGCCGGCGCGGTGGAGGGCGGCGCGGGCATGACCTGGATGAGCAGGACGCGCTCCGCCTTCGGCGGCTTCTTGCCCATGCGCGAGGTCACGCCGACGCGCAGGGTGTAGATGCCGGGCGGAACGTCCTTGAGGGGGATCTGCGCGGTGTGCACGATGGCCGCGCCCTTCGCGGAGGCGGTGGACCGCTCCTCCGCCACCCGATAGGCCACGTGACCGTCGCCGGCGGTGAGGGTGGTGGCCACGTCCAGGCTGTGCGCCGTCTTCTCGCCGTCGTAGATCTCCATGAAGAGGGCCAGGGTGTCGAACGGATAGAACGTCCGGTTGGCCGTCGCCGGTCCGGGCAGGACGTCCTTCAGCAGGGGCGCCGTGCCCGCGGTGGGCACGAGGCCCGCGGTGGCGGAGGTGAGGACGAGCCCGGAGAGGGCCAGCGGCTGCTTGTCGAACTCGGGGACGTCGAGGTCGTAGAACACGGAGCCGGTGCTGCCCGCGTTCTCGGAGCGGCCGGCCACGCGCAGCTGCCAGCGCCCGGGCGCCACTTCGACCTCCGACAGGACGCGGAAGCCGGTGGCGGTGAGCAGCTGGTGCGTGCGCGGCTTGAGGTTGAGCGCGACCTTCTGGTTCTTGCCGGTGGTCTTGCCCGCCGCATCGACGGTGAGCACGGACAGGTCGAGCACGTCGTGGAAGGCGCCGTCCTTCTCCGTGAACTTGAAGCCTTCACCGGACAGCTCGATGGTGAGCACGACCTTGGCCTTGGCCGCGTCGCCCCGGAACCCCGCGGCCTGCATCTGCATCGGGAACCCGGACCGCGGCAGCGGGCTGTTCAGCATCTCCGCGAGGGGGGCCGGCGTGTCGTGGGCGGCGAGAGTGTCGGGCTTGGGCGGCTTGATGCGCGGAGTGGAGTATCCGTTGCGCGCGCGCACGCGCACGCCGGGCCGCGCCACCTTGACCTCGAGCTTGTGGAAGCGGCCGTCCTTGCGCTGCCCGGGCGGATAGTAGCCGAGGACGTAGTACGCGCTGTTGTCCTTGACCACGCGCGCGAAGGCGGAGGAGGTCTCGTCGGCGAGGACGCGCAGGCTGTCCTGGGCGATCCGGAGGTCGCTTTCGAGGCCTTGCGGCGTGAGGCCCAGGGACGGATCGTCGAAGACGGGCTGGATCTCCATCATCTCCGCGCTGAGCCCGCCCAGGCCGCGCGGGTCGATCGCGTAGAAGCTGACGTTGGCGCGGACGGCGGCCGCGGTGGCCTCCTTCACGGCGTCGAGGACGGCCGAGGCCTCGCGGTTGTTGATCTGGTCGTACAGGTTGTAGTCGATGCCCTCGCTGAAGAAGAGGACGGCCTTGCGCCGCCCGTGCAGGCCGGCCAGCCACTCCGAGACGCCCTTGAGGACGTCGAGGGAAGAGCGCGCGTCGTAGGCCCGCTTCATGTCGTCCGGATCGTTCACGGGGTCGCCCTGCTGGCGCGTGTCCTGCGTGCGCCGGTACTCGTCGATCTTGCTCATGGTCACCGAGGGCAGCTTCTGTCCCACGAAGCGGTCCACCGCGGCCAGCAGCATCTGGCGGTCGCTGGTCAGGCCCTGGCCCGAGGCCGCCGGCCCGAACGTGTGCACCACCGCCGCCAGGTCGCCCTCGCCGAAGTGCCGTTCGATGAACCGGCGCGCGGCGGCGCGGACGAGCAGGGAGCTGGTGGTGCTCGAGTGGAGCTCGTCGAGCACGATCACGTACACGCGACCTTCGAACGGCACGGCGTTGGTCTTCACGTCGAGGGGCACGGGCGGAGGCGCCGCCGGCTCCGGCCGCTCGTACGGGATGTCGATCTTGTGGAAGAGGTCGATCGTCTGCGGCTTGCCGTCCTCGAGGACGGTGAAGTCCTCGCGCCTGAGGTCGCGCACGGGCTGGTCGTTGCGATCGGTCACGATGGCGTCGACCTCGACATAGCCCACCTCGACCGCGAAGGTGACGGGCGGCGCGGGCGAGGAGGGCGGAGCCGCCGGCGTCTGCGCGCCCACGCTGGCCGCGGCCAGGAGCACGGCGGCGAGGAGACGGCGCGTCACCGCGTCCCTCCTTCGCCGAGGGGTGATCGGGGCGTACCCGGAGGCGGAGCGGCCGCGGCCAGGGCGTCGATGTCCGCGAGCACGGCGC
>QHVP01000316.1:0-10113 GCA_003222295.1 Acidobacteriota bacterium
GCCACGTACTCCAACCGCGATCGCGGTCGTTACCGCTGGAAGACCTTCGACCTCTCCGCTTACCGCGGCCAGACCATCCAGATCTACTTCGAAGGCACCGAGGATGCCTCGCGGTTCACGGCCTTCGCCCTCGACGACTTCACGCTGGATGTCCTGGCGCCACCAGCACCCAGCGGGCAGTACCTCCTCAACGGAGACCTGGAGGCTGGCCTGCTGGGATGGCAGGGAAGCGCAGCGGGAAGTGCGCTCCCATGCTGCCTGACCAGGGACCCCACCCTCGCCCACAGCGGATCCTGGCTCGCCTGGGTGAGCGGCTACGGCTTCGCCGCCACGGACACCCTTTTCCAGCGGGTCACGATCCCGCCGACGGCCACCGCCGCCACGTTCAGGTATTGGCTGAGCGTGTTGACCGACGAGCCTGGCCCCGCCGCCAACGACACTCTCGAGGTGCAGGTCCTGGATGGCAGTGGGAACCTGCTCCAGACCCTGGCCAGCTATTCCAATCTGGACGCCGGACCCTACGCCCAGTACAGCTTCGACCTCAGCGCCTATCGCGGTCAGACGATCGTCATCTCCATGATTGGCACCGAGGATGATTCCCTCCAGACGAGCTTCTTCATGGACGACTTCTCACTTCAGGTGACCACGCCCCCGCCACCGGCGGCCCCGGACGCGAGCATCACGGCGCCGTCCACCGCCCCCTTACGGGCGCGGGGGCTGACGGCGTCCGTGCCTGACCAGCCCGGCGCCACCTACGCCTGGACCGTGAGCGGCGGTGGCACCATCACCAGCGGGGTGGGGACCCACGCCATCACGTTCGACGCGGGGGGCGCCTTGGATCTGACGCTCGAGGTGGTCGTGACCAATGAGCTGGGCAGCTCCCAAGGCAGCCATCTCATCCGGATCTTGCGGCCGGCCGGACGATTGAATTAGTTGGAGGTCCTTTGCACCCGTAAGAGTTGGTTCGCGGATGAGGCCCTTTTGCCTCGGCCTCGGCCGTCGGCCGTCGTGGCGCCGGGCGGGACGGCGCGTCCGGCTCGCGCTCGACCTCGATCGTGCACTCGCTGAGCAGCGCGGCCAGCGCGCCCAGCGCCGCCAGCGCCGGCCCGGCCAGGGCGCCCACCACGCCGACCGGGATATCCGGTCAAGGAGGGTCCGCGGCCATGAGGTGGCTGCGCCATGCCGCCGTGTACTGGCTCGTGTCCATCGGGCTCGGCGCCGTGTTCGTCTACGCCAGCTTCGACAAGATCGCGCATCCCCAGGACTTCGCGCGGATCGTGTATCGCTATCGCCTCGCCGGCCCCACCGCCGGCCTCGGCGTCGTCCCCGCCAACGCGCTGGCGGTGATCCTGCCCTGGTTGTAAGCGATCATCGGGCTCCTGCTCGTCACCGGATGGTGGCGCCGCGAGGCCGCGGCGATCGCCGGTGGCCTGCTCATCGTGTTCCTGGTCGCCGTCGGCTACGTGATGTGGCAGGGCATCGACGTCGAGCACTGCGGCTGCTTCACCGTCGGCGGCGAGGGCCGCAGCGCAGGATGGACGTTGATCGCCAGCGACCTCGGACTGCTGGTGGCGGCGCTTTACGTCCTGCTCGTCCGTCCGCGAACGGCGGAGTCCGTCGCCGCCGCGGCGCCGCTACCCGCGGCCTAGCTCTTCTTCTTCTTGCTGACCCGGACCGTGGGCGGCGGCGGAGCCGACGGGGCGCTGCGCTCCCGCTCCACCTCGATCGTGCATTCGGTCAGAAGCGCGGCCAGAGCGCCGACCGCGGCCAACGAGGGCGCGGCCAAGGCACCCACCACGCCGATCGTCACCGGGAACTCGACCACCGTGCGCGCGCCCTGCTTGATGACAATACGCCGCACGTTCCCTTCGTGCAGGATCTCCTTGACGCGCCGGAGCAGGTCGTCGCCCGTGACCTTGAAGCTCTCCCAGGTCTGCCGCACCCCATCCTCCTCGAGGCCGCGCCGACACACGAGCCTCAGGGAATCCTACGAACGGGGCCCGCCTAAAGTTCGCCGCCTCGAACGCGCGCAATCTCCGTTCGGCCCCTTGCGCGCCATGGCCGAAAGGAGACGATAAAAGGTCAAGCCACATACCGAACGGAGTGAGCCATGAAGACCAGCGGAGCCTTCGCGGCCGTTGCCGCTTCCCTGTTCTGCGCCGTGGCCGCCTTCGCCCAGACCAACAAGGGCGGGATCTCGGGGACGGTGACCGACCGCAGCGGAGCGGTGGTGCCCGGCGCCACCGTGACCATCACGAGCATCGGTACCGGAGAGACGTTCCCCCTCACCACCTCGGACAAAGGCAGCTACTCGGCGCCCCAGCTCGACCCCGTCGAGTACCGCGTGACGGTCGAGATGACCGGCTTCCGCACGGTGGTGGTGCCGCGGGTCAAGGTGGACACCGCCACCACCATGACCGTGAACGTCCGCCTGGACCTCGGCGGCCTCTCGAGCGAGATGACCGTCACCGCAGACACGCCGCTCATCAACGCCGAGTCGGGCACCCAGGGCCAGACCATCACCGAGCGTCAGATCGTGGAGATGCCGCTCAACAACCGCAGCGTGCTGGACCTCGCGCTGACCGTGCCCAACGTCAGCGGGGCCGCCGGCACCGAGGACCCCGACCTCGGGTCCGAGCTGCCGACTCCGGGCATGAACCTCTTCATCAACGGCGGCCGCGCCGGCAGCACCTCCATCCTGGCTGACGGCGCCCGCAACACCGGAGTCGGGCTGGGGCGGGCGGTGGTCACGTTCTCGCCCGACACCGTCCAGGAATTCACCGTGCAGACCTCGAACTTCTCCGCGGAGTACGGGCAGACCGGGGGCGGGGTCATCAACATGACCACCAAGTCCGGCACCAACGAGTACCGAGGCCTGGTGGGCTGGTATCACCGCAACCCGGCCCTCAACGCGGCTCCCTTCTCCACCGCCACCGTGAACCGTCCGAGCGCGAACCGCCGGCAGCACCAGGGCACCTTCACGCTGGGAGGGCCGCTGCGGATCCCGGAGAAGCTCTTCGGCGGCTACGACGGCCGCAACCGTACGTTCTTCTACGTGTCCTACGAGCCGCGCTACTACTACGACGGCTCCGCGCCCGCCAACTCGCTGCTGCCCACCGAAGCCATGCGGCGCGGCGACTTCAGCAACCTCGTTTCCGTCTCCGGCGGAGGGACGGCGCTCGGGTACACCACGCGTGACGTCGCCGAGCGCTTCGGCCTGGCCTGGCAGCCGGTCACGCTCTACAACCAGTGGGAGATGGTCGGAAACCAGTTCCGCCTCCGCGTGCTCGCCCCCGGGCAGTCCTATCCCGCTTTCCCCAACAACCAGATCCCGGCCGCCATGCTCGACCCGCTCAGCACGGGTCTCCTCAAGTACTTGCCCGCGGCGGGAGATTACTTCCTGGACGGCGACGGGATCCTGCGCAACTACGCGACCACGACTTTCGTGCGCGACATGGAGCACCGGGTGACGGTGAAGCTGGATCACCATCTGAGCGCGCGGAACCACGTCTCCTTCCGCTACACCCAGGTGCCGATCCGGGGTGACCGGGGGCGAGCCGACTTCCAGGTGGGACGGGACGAGATCAACACCTCCGGCACCGACTACAGCTGGTCACGCCAGATGCTGCTGACCGATACCCATACCTTCGGCTCGTCCCTGGTCAACGACCTGCGCCTCAACTACACGTACGGGCGGTTCACGCGAAACTTCCCGCCCGGTTTCGACGCCAACACGGGAAGGAACTTCTCGACCGAGCTCGGATTGCCCAGCCTGACCGCGGGCGGGCTGCCGGAGTTCGTCACCGGCGCCGGCAGCATCGGCTGGAGCCAGTCCCAGCAGAACGAGAACACCGAGCACACCTACAACATCTCCGACAACGCCTCCTGGGTCCGCGGGAACAAGACCTGGAAGTTCGGCTTCGACCTGCTCCAGCAGCGCCTCCACACGATTCCCATGTTCGGCTCCTCCGGCCGGTACGAGTTCAACCGCAACCGCACGCTGAGCAACAGTAGCGGCGCCACCACCGGCGACGGCGGCGACGAGTTCGCGCAGTTCCTGCTCGGCGTCTACAACCAGACCACGCTGCGCGATGCGCTGATCCCCTACGACTACCAGTGGAACTCCGCCGCCGCCTACCTGCAGAACGACTGGAAGGTGCGGAAGAACCTGACCCTGAACCTCGGCCTGCGCTACACGCTCCAGTTGCCGCGGACGGAGAGATACGACCGGCAGGGGGCGTTCCGGCCCGACCTCGCGCGCGAGTACCCGCTGCCGCAGCCGGTCACGCTGCCCGACGGACGCACCATCACCTCCGCCACCGTCATCCCCTTCGCCTACTCCGGGCGCGGCGGCCGCTCGCGCCACATCACGCCCATCGACTGGAAGGGCTTCGAGCCACGCTTCGGGTTCGCCTGGGTGCCCGGCTTGGGCTGGAACGACGCCGGCCGGCTCGTCGTGCGCGGCGGCTATGGCCTCTCCCACAGCTCCCTCACCGGGCTCGGCCGCAACCCGTTCCCCGACTTCGCGAGCGGCACCCTCACCTATCCCTTCGACAGTCGGACCGTCGATCCCAACTTCGTGGGGCGACTCTGCTGCAACAAGCCGGCCTTCTCGGCGAGGACGCCGGAGCAGGTGCTCAACATCCCAGAGGACGGGCTGGTCTATCTCGACGCGATCAACCTGGCCGGGGTCGCGGCCACCGGCGCCGCCGTGTCGCCCAACGCGCGCGTGCCGTACCTGCAGAGCTGGAGCGCGTCCGTCGCCTATCAACTGCCGTTCCAGACGGTGCTGCAGGTCTCGTACCTCGGCAGCAAGGGATCGCATCTCTTCCTGCCCCCGGTCAACATCAATCCCGTGCCCTTCGAGCTGAGCGAGGCCTACCTCGGGCAGGGACTCAATCCCCTCGACGACGTGAACGATCCGCTCGGACGCCGCACCCCGACCGGGAGCGTCGTGAGGTTCTCGCAGGCCTATCTCGGCGCGCCCTACCTCGGCTACGAGGGCCTCAACGTCATGCTCGACGCCTCCGCCCACAGCCGGTACAACGCGGGCACGGTCAGCCTGAGGCGGCAGGGGAAGGCCCTGTCGTACACGCTCAACTACACGCTGGGCCGGAGCATGGATGACGCCTCCGACAGCGGCGGCGTCCGCTTCACCGACTTCAATCCGGTACGCACCAACGGCCATGTGGCGCTGGGGGCGCCGCTGTCCGAGGACTGGTCCGTCTCGACCTACGACGTCAAGCACAACCTCAGCGCCACCTTCCTGGCCGACCTGCCCTTCGGCAAGGACCGCAAACTGCTGTCCCATGCCCGCGGGCTCTGGCAGGGCCTGGTCGGAGGATGGAGCCTCAGCGGCTCGGGCAGGATCCAGACCGGCGTTCCCCTGGTGGTGGTCCTGCGCGACGACAACCGGCTGGGCGTGGAGGGGAACGTGCGCGCCGTCCGGCCCGACCTCGTGCCCGGCGTCCCCCTGCGCAACCCGCTCTGGAGCCGCGACTGCCCGGTGGGCCAGCTGTGCGAGCCCTACTTCAACCCCGCCGCCTTCATGCGGCCGGAGAAGGGGACGCTCGGCAACGCCCCGCGCACCCTGGACAAGGCGCGCTGGCCCACGCAGCAGTTCCTGGACCTCTCTCTGCAGAAGAACTTCGAGATGGGCGGCAAGCGCCGGCTGCAGCTCCGCGTAGACGCCATCAACGTCCTCAACCATCCGGTGTTCAAGTTCGGGCGCGACGCCGACAACGGCGAGATCTTCGCCTTCCCCAACGAGGCCCTGCTCACCACCGCCGAATACAACGCCTGGGCCGACTTCAACCGCAGGCCGCGGGCGGGAACGCCGGAGGGCGATGCCCTGAGGGGGATCGCGGACGGCATCGTGGTGAGTGGCCGCCTCCCCGGGACCACCGTGCTCGTCCCCGGCTTCTTCCACGTCCGGCTGCCGGAGGGCTTCCACTCGACCAACCCGAACCAGTTCGACATCACGACGGCGGAAGGGTTGCGGCTGTACCGGCTGCGCCAGGCCTATACGCCCGATCGGTGGGGCTTCCTGGGCACACGCTCCCCCTACACGCCGCGCTTCATCCAGGTGGCCTTCAAGTTCTACTTCTGAGGGCCCGCAGCCCGGGCCACCTCGACGGCATAGACGTGTGACGCGCCGTGCATGTTGGATCGGAACACGATCCACTTGCCGTCGGGCGTGAAGGTGACGTTCGGCTCCAGCCGGTAGTCGTGCTTGGAGAGGTCGACGAGCCTCTCCACCTCCAGGCCGGTGGTGGTCGGAGTGAAGAGGTAGATCCACTGGCCGTTGCCGGGAGCGGCCACGCTGCGCGGGCCACCGCCGTCTCCGGCGAAGAGCCGGCCGTCCGGCGAGACGTTGAAGTGCACGGACCAGTGCTCGCGCGCGATTCCATACCGCACCGCCCGCTCACCGTCCACGGCCACCCCCGCCAGCCAGAACTCCTGGGATTTCGGCGTCTGCAGGTCGTACCAGACGGTCTTGCCGTCGTGGCTCCAGAACTCGTGCCCGGCGATCTCCATGTCGATCTTGCGCGCGTGCATCAGCCGGCGGCCGCTGCCGTCCGTGCGGATGGTCCAGATGCGGTCTACCTTGTGCCACGGCCCCTCGTGGCAGAACATCAGCCGCGCCGGATCCGTCGGCGAGAACTGCACGTGATTGAGCCAGTCGCCGCCGCCGCGATGGATCGTCTTCACCGCGCCCGTCTTGACGTCGATCGTGTAGAGCGCCATGGGGAGCCGCTCGGCCCAGCGCGCCTCCAGCCGGGACTCCTGCGGCGGAGGCTGGGCGAGCGGATTGGATGACGGCGGCTCGGTCGGCGGCGTCACGCTCGCGGACGGGGAGGCGCCGCCACCCTCGACGTAGCTGCCCGCCAGCAGGGTCTCGTCCGCGTTGACGGTGAGACCCGATCCCGAGCGCAGCTCCGGCCGCGCCACGATCGCGCGGGTCGCGCGCGTGTCCAGGTCCGTGGCGTAAACCGTGCCGTCCTTCATGTAGAACACCCGGCGGGTCCTCGGCCCCACCACCACCTGGCTGACGCGGCCGGTGACGATGGGCTCGAGGCGCCGGGAGGCCAGGTCGACGGTCGAGAGCCCTCCCGGTGTCGAGATCAGGAGCTTGTCGCCCTTGGCCGTGTAGGCGTTCTGGTGGAAGTAGAGGCTCGCGCTCCCCGGCTCGTCGGACAGACGGACCACGCGATGTCCGGTGGCGGGCTCGATCCATTCGCGCGGCGCAACGCCATCGTCACCGGAGGCGAGCGCGGAGACGGAGGAGAGGAGCGCGACGAGA
Source organism: Acidobacteriota bacterium (assembly GCA_003222295.1). Classification (GTDB taxonomy): domain Bacteria; phylum Acidobacteriota; class Vicinamibacteria; order Fen-336; family Fen-336; genus AA29. Next base: position 7,304 of record QHVP01000316.1, read on the forward strand.
AGGAGGTGAGATGACGTGGACATGTCGGCTCAGCTCGCGGTGAACGCGGGCCGCGGCTCCTTCCAACGGCCGCGCGTGAAGTCGGGAAACGCCACCGCGCCGCTGCCGGCCTTGATCGAGTCCTCGGAGAGCGGAGCGGGCGCGCTCCAGGAAGCGGCGTCGTAGACGTCCATGTCCGGCACCAGCCCCTCGCGCACGCACTGGCCACCTTCCGCAGACGTGTCCACAGCGGATGCTCGAAGCGGTTCTTGTACGGCTTGAGCGTTCCCCAGGCTTCCTTCCCGGGACCGTCGAAGAAGATCCGCGGCGGGTAGTCGCGGAAGACGCCCTTCGTTCCCGCGACGTGATTGATGCGCGTGTAGGGCCGCGGGGTGACGACGTCGTGCTGGAGAAGGACGGTGCGCCCGCGCGCGGTGCGCAGGATGCTGGTGTTCATGTCTCCGCAGGCGTAGTTCTCCTTGCGCCGCGGGTCCCCGGCGGGGAGGCGGTCGCGGCGCACGGAGAGGCTGGCCTCGCGCGAGCTCATGGAGACGAGAGCCTCGAACCGGTCCCCACGGTTGATGTCCAGGTAGTGCGCCACCGGGCCCAGGCCGTGCGTGGGATAGAGGTTGCCGTTGCGCCTGAAGTGCTCGTCGCGCCGCCACAGCCCTTCGTGGTCGTCGAAGAGGACCTCGCGCAGGTCGTGGATGTAGGCCGCCTCCGCGTGCGTCAGCTCGCCGAAGAGCCCTGCCCGCACCATGTTCAGGACCATGAGCTCGTTCTCGCCGTAGCAGCAGTTCTCGAGCATCACGCAATGCCGGCGCGTGCGTTCGGAGGTGTCCACCAGCCGCCAGCAGTCCTCGAGGGTCGACGCCGCCGGGACCTCCACGAACGCGTGCTTCCCCGCCTCCATGGCCGCCACGGCCATGGGAACGTGCCAGCGCCACGGCGTCGGGATATAGACGACGTCGAGGTCGTCGCGGCGGACGAGGTTCTCGAAGTCCGTCTCGCCCGCGGAATAGCCGGCGGGACGCTTCTGGCCCGCCTTCTCGACCGCGGCCTGGGCGCGCTCGACGCGATCCTTGACGAGGTCACAGACCGCGCCGACGGTGACCCCGGGAATGCCGAGCAGATCGTGGAGCAGGCTCGTGCCCCGTCCGCCGTAACCGATGAGGCCGACGCGGACGACCTCGCGTGGCTCGAAGCGGACGCCGATCATGCTCGCGCCCGTGGCGGGCGGCGTCCCTGCCGGGGCCTGCGCGGCCTGCGCGGCCTGCACGGCCTGCACGGCCTGCGCGGCCGGAGTCAGCCCGAGGGCCTTCAGCCCCACGCCTCCGGCGGCCAGTGCCGCCGTCTGGAGCACGCGCCTGCGCGAGACCGGCACGCCTTTCTTCTCGGCCATTCAAGTCCTCCTGCCCGAGGGACGTCCGTCCCCCCCGCTCGACGATGGTTCGACGGCTTATCCTACGCGTGCCAGAGTCGCTCGAGATGGGCGCCCCCGCGGAAGCGGCCCGCAGCGAGAGGGATCAGCGACCGGGCGTGGCCGCCGAATACGTCCCGTCGGGCGATGGCAGCGGTCCCAGCTCGGCCACGATGGCCTTGCCGAGCAGGGCCTTCAGCCGCTCGCGCTTCTCGGGCGGCAGGGCGCGGACACCGCGGGCAAAGAGGGCAAGAACCGTGACGTCCTCGCTCACGGAAAGGAGCTCGCGTCCCGTGCGGATGCGTTCGTAGCCGCGCACGCGTTGCCGCTCCGCGGGGCGCAAGGAGCGGGCCACCGCCAGGCGAAGCGCGCTCAGCTCCTGGGCCTCTTCCTCGGGCAACGAAGACATCCCGCGCACGGCCGCGGTCTCCGCGCGCGAGAACACCTCCGCCGGATCGCGCGGGCGGTAGGCGCTCTTCTTCATCACGATCTGGATCGTCTCCGGCGTCAGGTGGGGCAGCTGATCCACCGCCGCCTGCACGTCCGGGGGCAGCGTGGGCGGCGGCGGGAGGGGCGATGCCGCCGGCAACGGAACGGCCGCCTTCTTCTCGACGGGCGCGATCAGGCGCCGTCCGAGGTCGATCAACGCCGGTATCCAGGCCCAGCCGGTGGCCACGACGAGGATGCCGACGCCCAGGCCGGCGACCAGGAGCCGGCCTCTCGTCCCCAGCTTCGGGGTGCGGACGCCGGCGGTTCGCTCCTTTTCATCCGCGAATCGCAGGACCGGAAGCTCGTTCGGGAGCGGCGGCGCATCGAGTGGCTTCCGCGGCGCGGGCGCGGAGGCCGGCGACGACGCGCCCGTCCGTCCGAGCTTGCGCGCGCGAACGTCCGCGCCGACCCGGCGGACCCACGCTACGGCGAGCGCGAGCAGCTCCTGGCCCCTCCGTGTCGCCTTGATGAGCGGGTCTTCTTCGGCTTCGACGAGCGGGAGCTCCTCGAGCTCCTCCTCGTCCTCGTGGGTCTTCGCCGCCGCGCGCTCGCGGCGCTCGTCGTCGTCGAGCGGCCGGAACGGAATGACGGGAAGGTCTTCCCCGGGCACGGGCGTGCGCACGGACGTTGGTATCGGCGCCGGCGCCGACGTCGCTTCGGCGATCGGCGTCACGAGCGCCGTGCGGGCGACTTCGGCCAGATCGAGAGGCGGGCCCGCGGGAACGCGTGCGGCCGCCTCAGGCGCCGCGAGCGGCGCCGCGCGCAGCGGCGCGGGTGCGGGAGGTGGAGCGGATGGAGGGACCGCCGGTGGCGTGACCGCGGCGGCGCGTGGAGCCTTTTTCCGGGGCTTGGGCGCGGGCAGAGCGACCACGGGTGGAGCGACCGCGCGTGCCGCGGCGGCCGGCGGCGGCGGCGCCTCGGG
>QHVP01000316.1:10266-14337 GCA_003222295.1 Acidobacteriota bacterium
GCGGTCGCGCCGCTGCCGCGCGCCGGGCCTCGGCGGCGGCGTCGGCCTGAACCTGCGCCACCACCTCTCTCAGCGGGCGCCAGCGACGGGAGCCGGCGGGCTGCACCATGGCCTGGTCGTCCAGGAGCCAGGTGCGCAGGCCCGCCTCGTCCACGCCGAGGATCGTGCCGTCTCCGAGGCGCAGCTTGTAGTCGGCAGGCATGGTGACCCTCCCCACGACGGGCGGGGCTATCGTCTCCCTGCGACGCCCCGCGCCGAGTGAACTCTGTCACACCGGGAGGCTGGAGTCTCGGGGCGGTCGCCCGGCCTTTCCCGGGCCCGGACCGCTATAATCCGCTCTTCCACGAAGAGCCCCGGAGGAGAAGCCATGAGCTGTGAAGGAATCTCTCGCCGCGAACTGTTCCGCCGAGGCGGAATCCTGGGTAGCGCTCTCGCCTTCCCCCAGCTCCTGGCCGGCGAGACCGCGGCCGCGGCTCCGCCTCCGGTAGCGGCGCCCGCCGGCGTCGGCCTCCGCGTCGGCCCCGACATCTATCAGTCCATCGGCGTGCGCCCCATCATCAATGCGCGCGGCACCTACACGATCCTCAGCGGATCCACGATGCTGCCGGAGGTGCGCGCCGCGATGGCGGCGGCTTCCCAGCACTACGTGCACCTCGACGAGCTGGCGGAGGCCATCGGCGCCCGCCTGGCCACGCTGACGGGCGCGGAATGGGGGCTCGTGACCAGCGGCTGTTCGGCCGCTCTCACCCACGCCACCGCTGCTTGCGTGGCCGGCGGCAATCCCGACCTCCACATCCGCATCCCGAACCTGAGCGGGTTCGCCAAGGACGAAGTCGTCATCCCCAAGCACTCGCGCAACGTCTACGACGCGGCGCTGCGAGGGGTCGGGGTGCGCGTGATCGAGGTGACGACGCCGGCGGAGCTGGAGGCCGCCCTTGGCCCGCGCAGCGCGCTCGTCTACATCCTGGCCAGCCCGGAGGCGGACGAGAGCGCGCTGCCCACGAAGCTGGTCGCGTCCATCGCGCAACCGCGAGGGGTACCCGTGCTCGTCGACGCCGCCGCCGAGATCCTCACCGTCCCCAACGTCCACCTCCAAAGCGGCGCGACCCTGGTCGGCTACAGCGGGGGCAAGTGCCTGCGCGGCCCGCAGGCGGCGGGCCTGCTCCTCGGACGCAAGGATCTCGTGAAGGCGGCCTGGGTCCACAGCGCGCCCCATCACGGCTATTCCCGCGGCTACAAAGTCGGCAAGGAAGAAGCGATCGGGATGCTCATGGCCGTCGAGATGTGGATGAAGCGCGACCACGACGCGGAGTGGAAGACCTGGACCTCGTGGCTCGAGTTCGTGGGCAAGCGCGTCTCCGCCGTCGACGGGGTGACGACGACCATCGTGCAGCCCAAGGGCCTCTCCAACCGCATGCCTTCCCTGCGCGTGTTCTGGGACCGCAAGCGGTTCGGCCTCGGCGGTGACACCGCGGCGCGCACCCTCTTCGACGGTGATCCGCGCGTCGGCGTGTTCGCGGCCCGCCACGAGACGGATCCCGCCCTCACCGGCGTCAGCGTGAATCCGTACATGATGGCGGCGGGCGACGAGAAGATCGTGGCCGACCGGCTCTTCGCGCTGCTCTCGAACCCGCCGCACATGGACGAGACGGCGCCGCCCGTGGCCGCGGCCGCGGACCTGAGCGGCCAGTGGGACGTGAAGGTCGAGTACGCGGCGGGGGCGTCGAACCACGCGCTGAACCTGCGCCAGCGCGGCAACGAGATCGACGGCGCCCACCGCGGCGATTTCGTTTCCCGCGACCTCACCGGCACGATCGACGGCAACAGCGTGCGCATCCGCAGCTTCCTGGGCGAGCAGAGCGGCGACTCCATCGCCTACACCTTCACGGGCAAGGTGACGGGCGATGAGATGGGCGGCACCCTCGACATGGGCGAGTACCTGGGCGCGAAATGGTCGGCGCGGCGGCGCGCCGCGCGGCGGGGCTGAGGTCATGAGAATCACTCCCCGGCTCCTCGCTCTTTTGGGTCTGGCCGTCGCGACCTCGGTCTCCGCGGCGGAGCCCAGGTACGACCTGCTCCTCCGCGGCGGTCACGTCATCGATCCCAAGAACGGTGTCAGCGCGGTGCGCGACGTGGCCATCGCGGGCGGGAAGGTCGCCGCGGTGGCCGCGAAGATCGATCCCGCGGAGGCGTTCAAGGTCGTCGACGTCTCCGGCCTCTACGTCACGCCGGGCCTCGTGGACATCCACGTCCACGTCTTCGCCGGCACCGGCGAGAAGGGCTCCTACGCCGGCGACAACAGCCTCTACCCGGACGGCTACACCCTGCGCGTCGGGGTCACCACCGTGGCCGACGCCGGTTGCGCGGGCTGGCGCAACTTCGAGGACTTCAAGACGCGCGTCATCGACCGCTCCCGGACGCGGGTCCTCGCCTTCCTCAACATCGTCGGCAACGGGATGAGGGGCGGCGGCTGGGAGCAGGACCTCGCGGACATGGCGGCGTTGCCGGCGGCGGAGATGGCGAAGAAGTACCCGGGCCTGATCGTCGGCATCAAGACCGCGCACTATGCCGGTCCGGAGTGGACGCCGGTGGAGCACGCGGTGGAGGCGGGGACGCTCGCGAACATTCCGGTCATGGTGGACTTCGGCGCCGACAAGCCCGAGCGGCCCCTCGCCGATCTCGTCACGAAGAAACTACGGCCGGGCGACATCTATACGCACATGTACTCGGGCCTGCGCCACGAGCAGGACGCATCGGGTCACGTGAACCCGGGACTCGTCGAGGGCCGCAGGCGCGGGGTGATCTTCGACGTCGGCCACGGCGGCGGCAGCTTCGCGTGGCGGATCGCGGTGCCCGCAATCAAGGAAGGATTCGTGCCCGACTCCATCTCCACCGACCTGCACGTCGGCAGCATGAACGCGGGCATGAAGGACATGCTGAACGTGATGAGCAAGTTCCTCGCCCTGGGCCTGTCCCTCGATGACGTGATCAAGCAGTCGACCTGGAACCCCGCGCACGAGATCAAGCAGGAAGGGCTGGGGAACCTGTCCGTGGGAGCGGGCGCAGACGTCGCCGTGCTGCGCCTGGAGAGCGGGGACTTCGGCTTCGTGGATTCCTTCGGCGGGCGCCTGCGCGCCAAGCAGAAGCTCGTCTGCGAGATGACGCTTCGAGACGGCAAGGTCGTCTACGACTTGAACGGCCTGGCCCGCCCGGACTGGGAGACGCTCCCGCGCGACTACAAGTCGACGAGCGACCCCCGCTGGGCCGGCGGCCCTGGGAGGTGAGGATGGCGAACTCGAACCGCAGGAGCTTCCTGGCCAAGGCTCCGGCCCTGGCCGTGGCCGCCGCGGCTGCCGCCGGATCGACGGCGCAGGCGAAGGACAAGGCCGCGGCCAAGCCCCGGCCCGCTCCGCCGCCCGAAAAGCCCGTGAAGAAGGTCCTCTGGAGCGGAGGCAAGGCGCCGGAGAAGCAGGCGCTGTTCAGCCCGGCCGTGTCCTACGGGAACCTCCTGTTCATCTCCGGCATCGGCGCCCACTTCGAGGGCGACATCAAGGCCCACACCGACCACGTGCTGAAGGAGATCCAGAAGAAGCTCGAGGACGCGGGCTCGTCGATGGAGAAGGTCCTGAAGGTCAACGTGTATCTCAGCGACCTCAAGGACTACGCGGGCATGAACGAGGTGTTCCTGGGCCGCTTCGGGGCGGAGCCCGGCGTGCGCACGACGATCGCGGCCGCGGGCGGAATCCCGGGGAACTCGCTCGTCGAGATCGACTGCATCGCGTCCGTCCTTGCCGCCCCCCGCGGGGACGAGCACGAACTGGCGGCCGGCGACTTCGTAGGTCGCGGGGGTGCCGGTGGCCGAGAACGGCAGCGTCGCCTCCCAGAGCCGCTCGCCGGTGACCTTGTCGAACGCGCGGACCTTCTTGTCGAAGCTCGTCGCTCCGATGAAGACGAGGCCGCCCGCGGTGACGATGGGTCCGCCGTAGTTCTCGGTGCCGGTGTTCGTCAGCCCGTCCGCGGCCAGCTTGGGGTATTCGCCGAGCGGCACCTGCCACGCCTGGGCGCCCGTAT
>QHVP01000317.1 GCA_003222295.1 Acidobacteriota bacterium
GAGCCACCGCGTTGACGGGCGGGGCCTTCACAGCCAGTCACCGGCGCTGGTGGCCGCTGGATGCCGCCCGCCTCCGCCCCGCCCTCCGGGCGGCCGGCGCCGTGCTCTTGGCGACGGCCGCCTTGGTCACCGCGGCCTATCAGGTGATGCGACCGATCGTCGTGGACCTCGGATCGGCATTGGCCGTCCCCCTTTCCGTCCACGGTCTCTACCCCGCCGAGGAGGGATACCGCTGGACGAACGGCCAGGGCGCGGTCGCCATCCCCGGCCCTGGCCCCGGCCGGGCCGTTCGCGTGGACGCGATCGTGTCGGCCTGGAGACCGCGCGGAACGCCCGCCCCCCAGCTCAGGGTCACCGCGGAAGGCGTGAGCCTCGTGGCGGAGCCCGGCTCCGCGTCCATCGCGCTGGGCCTCACCGCCACCACTGGCCGCTCGGCGCGCGGAACGGTCGATGTCCACCTCGAATCCGACACGTTCTCTCCCGGTCGTGGCGATCCTCGAACCCTCGGCGTGCGCGTGCACGAGGTGCGGCTCTCCCCCGCCGCCGGTCCGTTCCAACCGGGCCTCCCTCCCTTGCTGCCTCTCTTGTGGGCGCTGGGCGCGGTGCAGCTCGTGTTCTGGACCGGTGTGATCGTCGCCGTGGATGCGCACCGGGCGCGGGAGGCCGGCGTGGTCGCCGCCGCGCTGGTCACGATCGGGATCGTCTTCGCGCGCGCGTGGACGATGTGGCTGCTTCCCGCGGCCACGTATGCCGAGGCCGCGCTCCTGCTCCTCGTCGCCGTCGTCCCTCAGGAGGTGCGGGCCGTCGCGAGCCTGGCCGTCGATGCCGGGTCGCGGCTCCTCTCCCCGCTGCGCACGCTCGATCCCCTCCCCCTGGCCGCGCTCGTGATCCTCGGCGCCGCCGGAACCGTCGTCGCCTATCGGATGCAGCCCGTCGTCGTGATCCCGATGGGCAGCGGGCGCGAGACGGCGTTCGAGCAGGGCCTGGGCAGCTTCGACGCGCTCGACGGCGTGCGGTTCCGGCACGTCGCCGGCCGCGCCTCGCTCGACCTCCGCGATCTCGGCGGCGGCGAATGGCGAGCGTCGGTGACGGCGGCCTCCCCGGGCGTGCCGAGGTCGTTGCCCCTCGCGGACGCGGGCCCCGGCGTCGTGGAGGCCCTGGTCGGCCCCGAGTGGTCGACCCACGAGATCACCGCGCACGCGCCCTTTGGATGGCGCTCGGGGCTGACCCTGACCTTCCCCGGCTCGCGCCGCGACGACCTCTGGCTGCGCGAAGTGCGCATCGATCGCGGACACGCCTGGCCCTCGCTGCGCATCGTGCTCGCGGTGATCGCCGCCGCCCTGCTCCTGGCCGTGGCCATGCGGGCGAGCGGTCTGCCCGGCCGCACGGCCTGGATCGGCGCCGCCATCCTGGAGACGCTCGAGGTGTTGGCGATGGCGGCCGATCCCGCGGCCGCGCTCCCCCACCTGCCGCACCTGGTCGCGATCGTCTTCCTCGGCGCGATCGTGACCGCTCTCGCGCGGGCGGTCGCCGTCCGGAGAGAGGAGCGCGCCACGTCCCTGCCCCCCGCGGCCCTCGCCGCCGGCGGCATCGCCTTCATGGCCTGGCTGGCCGCGACGACGGCGCCCCTGTATCGCGGCGGCCACTTCGTCTTCCACTCTTCGATCGCGGAGGAGATCTGGAAGGGCCGCTTCCTTCTCTACTACCTGCCCTATCCGGGGAGCATGCTGAGCCAGCAGGCGCAGTGGGGCAACGTGATCGTGCCGCATCCCGCCCTGTATCACACCCTCGCCGCCCCTCTGGCCGCCCTTCCGCATGCCGCGTTCTTCACCGCGGAGAAGGTGCTGCTCGCCCTCCTGCTCGCGGCGATGGTGTGGGCCTGCGCGGCGCTGGCCGCGCGCCTGGGACCGCCCGGGGCGGCGACGCCGGCGGCGGTCCTCATGGCCGGAATGCCGGCGTCGTTCCAGCTGCTCGGCCTCGGCCATCTGATGACGATCCTGGGCTGCTGGGCGATGACCATGGCCGTGACCTACCTGGCCTTGAACTGGGATCGCCTGGGCGAGCGGCGGCGATGGTGGCAGGCCGTGCTGCTCCTGACCCTGTGCTATCTCTCCTATTTCGCCGGCCTGTTGTTCATGTTGATGGTGATCGCGATCGCCGCGATCGCTCTCGTCCGCCGGCAGCCCGCGTTCGTCCGAGCGCTGCTGACCGCGGGCGCGATGGCGGCGGCGCTCGCGTTCGCGGCCTACTACGTGAACTGGACCTGGCCGTTCCTGTCCGAGTCGGTGCCGCAGCTCCTCGGCGGATCCGGCGCACATTCGAGCTCGGGCGCGGGGGCTTTACCCTCTCGCATCGCGGCCGCCCCACACAAGCTCGCCTACACGTTCGGATCCGTCCTGGTGCCGCTGCTCGGCCTCGCCGGCCTGATCCTCGCCCGCCGCGGTGTCGAGCGCGTCCTCCTTCTGGCCTGGGCCGCCGTCCTCCCCGTCTTCAGCGGCCTCGACCTGTTCTTCAACTTCCTGCTCAAGCATCACTATTTCACGATGGTGCCGGTGGCGGTCGGCGGCGGCGTGCTTCTCGCGCGGGTGGCCGAGCGGGGCCGATGGGGCCGGGTGCTGGCCGTGGCCGCGCTCGTGACCGTCGCCGTCCTCGCCGCACGCGTCGGCCTGGATGCGGCCACCGGCCGCATCCCGTGGCCTTGCGCGGCGGAGGCGCGTGCACGCCAAGGGTTTGCCCCGAGTGTCCCTTCCCGTATAATGGCCGTTCCTCGCCCTGCCGGAGTGGCGGAATTGGCAGACGCGCACGGTTCAGGGCCGTGTTGGCTTCGGCTAGTGTGGGTTCAAGTCCCACCTCCGGCACCACCATCGAACGAGCCGCGATGCATCCCCGGCGGCTGCGTTGCTCGTCGCTCGCGTACGACGAGTACGCGTCGCTCCTCACGCCTTGCCGCCGTGGCGCCTCGCGGCTCCGATGCCGCGCCGAAGGTGCTGGATAGCTGTTTCAACTAGAGGTCGGCGGTGGTCCATCGCCATTGGGCGTTGCTCGTCGCTTGCGTACGACGAGTACGCGGCGCTCCTCGCGCCTTGCGCGCGGGGCGTCCCGGCGCTCCGATGCCGCGCTGAGGGTGCTGGATAGCTGTTTCAACTAGAGGTCGGCGGTGGTCCATCGCCTCCGACCTGGCC
>QHVP01000324.1 GCA_003222295.1 Acidobacteriota bacterium
CCGCCAGCACCGCGCTCGCCTCTACGAAGCCGCCGGCGTCTCGCTGGAGGCGGCGGGCAAGCACGAAGCCGCCGCCCGGCACCTCCGGCGGGCGCTGTTGCTGGAGCCGACGCCCGGACGCGCATCCGCCCTGGCGCGATCGCTTCTCGCCCTGGGCCGCGGCCGAGAGGCGGTGGCCCTCTTGCAGAGCGCGGCCGCCGGTCCGCCCAATGCAGAAACGGTCGTCTTGTTCGAGCAGGCGGCGGACGTGGCCGGCCTGCCGAGCGCGCAGGCGGAGATCGATCGTGCGCGCCTCCGTGCGCTCCTGGGCACGAGCGTCGAGCTGCGCGACGGGCCCCTCAAGATCCCCGCCGACGCGCGCCTGTCCTCGGGCGGTCCGCTGCGACTGGACGCCGCGCCCGTCATCTTCTATATGTCGTCCGCGACCTGCCGTACCTGCTCGGAGGACCTGGACGCGCTGGCACGATCCATCCCGGCGGGAACGGTGGTGGTCATGGTCCCCGAAGGCGCGGAGAAGGATCGCGCGCTGCGGCAGGTCCTCCAGCTCTACCACTACAACTGGCCCGTCGCGTTGGGGGCGGGAGTGGCGGCGGCGCTGAGCGTCGAGCCGGGCATGCTCGTGGTGGCGGGCCGCGGAGGTTGGGTGCCGGTGGTGGTCAAGGCGCCCTTCGCGGCGTCGATCGGCTCCGTGGTGGCGATCCTGTCCAAGAACGACGTGAAAGAAACGCTGCCGCGCAAGGGCTGGAACCTCCGTCCTCCGGACCGCAAGACCGTGCCGCCGCCGGAGCTCTTCCCCGAAGGCCTGGCCCCCGGCGAGGATGAGCCCGGACCCGCCGAGTTCACGCAGGCCGTCGAGTCCTATCGCGCCAAACGCTTCGCGGAGGCGCTGCGGGGGTTCGAGGCGCTGGCCGCGCGGGATGACGGTTGGCTCCTCGCCCCGGAGGCGCGACTGGACCGGGCGTTGGCCATGGCGGGGCTCGGGCGGCGTGAAGAGGCGCGGCGAATGCTGCTGCGCATCGGGGACAGCCGGTTCCAGGAGGCGGTGGACCGCGCGTTGGAGCGCGTGGGGTCGTCCTCGTCGAGGCCATGAGCGTGCCCGTCATGGCCATGGAAGTCGCCTTCTACAAGGAGGACGAGGGCCGCCTGTGCGGGTGGCGGGCGGCCCCTCCGAAGCGCAGGCGTTTTCAGGGAACCACCATGGCTTCGGGGAGGGACCTGCCCCACGACCTCGCCCAATTCGTCGTCGAGGCCACTCTCGGCGTCGAGCACGGGTTCTGGGGCCTGCTCGCAAAGGGGGCGACCTTCAAGAGCGTTCCCGGGCGCCGACGTACCCAGCCGGGCCAACAGCTTGTTCGTGCGCACCGCGAGGCTCTCGACGGCGCCGAACGTCTCGTGAATGCTCACGTGACCGCCTGGCGGACGGGCGCTGTCACTCCGGCGGCCCCGGCCCTGGAGAACATGCTCGCGCGTTGGCGCGCGCTCCGCGGCGGCGAGGAGCTGTGTTTGGTGTGGCGGACCAGACCCAAGGTCGCGCGGCGAACGGCCCGTATCCCATCGGGATCGCCTCCGACTCGCCGGTGATCGCGGCGCGCTCGCTGGCCATCTCACAGAAGACGATCGAAGCGAGCTCACCCTTGAGGCTCGACTCCCACGGAACGAGCGGAGGGCACGGCACCGCCGGCCAACTCGTTCCGGAACAAGTTGGCGGCCGCTCCGGTGTCCTCCCGGCGGCGCTTCCCGAAGTACAGCCTGCCCTCGTAGTCGTTGTGATGCCGGCAGCGCAACTCGATGTTGTCCACGGACGCCTCGCCACCCAGCGCGTGAGGGTCCACGTGGTGGAATTCCACGAACCGGCGCTCGTTGCAGCGATGGCCGCTCGGGCCAATGTAGGCGCAACGCCCGAAGTCCCGCACCCAGACGGCGCGCTTGACCGCGGCCGCGGCGTCACGCGCGCGCGGGTCCTTCGGGCGCGGCCGACGAGGCTTCCGCGTGTCGGCGAACTTCTTCCTGGCCAGGTCAACGAGCAGAGCGGTGAGGGCCCGGTCGAGGACGGCGGCGTCATCTCCGGAAGGGATGGCGTAGCTGAGCATGTCCTTCGCCAGCCGCAGCTTCTCGAGCGTCTCACCGCCGATCGTGAGCTGCAGCCTGTAGCGGTCGGGCGAGAGCGGCGTCACCGCCGCGCGTGGCACCGACAAAGGCTGGGCGATGACGGCCGTCTCGGGCAAAGCCGGTGCGACGCGATTCATCGGGGGCTCGCCGGGCGCGACCGCAGTCTCGGCAGGTCGGAACGCGTGGGGGTGGAGGGCGGGAAGCCTCCGAACGGAGGTCGCGACGTCGGGCCGCGGCGAGAGCCTGGCCACGATCTCCTCGATCTCCCGTTTCTTCTTTCCGCGGGCGGAGTCGAGGACCTCGCGGTGGTTGGCCGGGGTCAGGTGCGGTGCCAGGAGCCTCGCCGCGGTCAGGTTGACCGCCCCTGCCGCGAGCATCTCGAGGATGACGGGAAACCGGCGCACCGCGCGGGCCACTTCGATGCGGTTGTAGCTTTCGCCTTCCGAAAGGCCCAGGGCATCCCGGCAGTAGACGTAGAGGGACTCGTAGCCCGGCGCGCAGGTGCACATCGCGAGTGTCCAGCTCGGCGAGGTGAGCGACGAGCTGGGCCGTCGCGTCACGCTCGCGCGCGACCAGGCTCTTCACGCGCGCGACGAGCTCGGCGTCGGAGAGGAGAGTGAGCGAAGTAAGAATGTCGTTCTGCATGAGCGCGTTGTAGCACGGGCTTCGGACACGCTTTTGAGGACGACGTAGGTGGCCGCCTGTCGCACGCGATACGCACGAGAGTCGCGCGAAGCCGTCCGCGCGCGAGCAAACGCAACACGACGTTTCCGCGTGTGCGAGAGATACCCTCCATTGAGAGTCCGCACCCTGCGCTCATTCGCATTCCGCAGAATCGTGGCGGGAAGACTGCAGGTCGAAAAAAATTCCAGCGATCGCGCTCGGAACCGCGGGTGCGAAGCAGGCTTGATTCGAGCCCTTGCGCACGAAGCAGGGCCCGTCGAACAATGAGCCGCAGCGGAGTGCGCAACGGAGGAGGCCGGATGCGGAATCGCGACACGACTCTCCTGGGCGCGATCATCATCGCCATCTCGAAGAACTGTCACCGGGCGACCGCGCGCGTTGCGAAGTGGCAGTGAATGCGAAGTGAGATGAAGCTCGCTTTTCCCGACCTCCTCGCTCCCGTCACGCTGCCGGGAGCCGGAGATCCAGTGCAGTCCTGGCGTTGGCTGACCGGGCTGTGGACGAGCGCGCTGCAACACCGTGGCCATCTGGACCAATGGTTCGATCCCACTCTCGTAAGTGCGCTGCGCGCGCGCGGGCTGAGGTTGGGGCCCGAGCAGTGCTATGCGCCGATCGAGCCCTCGATCCTGGGCGGCCCGATGGAGCGGGCGAACTTCGAAGTGACCGATTGGCGCGTGCACGTCGGGCTCATGGGCCAGATGCACGAGAGGCTGAGGGATCAATCAGGCCTGACCAACGGCCGCTTCGTATCCGAAGACTGAGAGCTATTCGATCTCCGCGCCCGCCTCGTCCTCCTCGTCCGTCTCGCCTTCCTTCGGCGGCTTGACCTTCAGGGTCGACGTCGCGGTGGCGCCGCCCGCCCGCGCTTCGACCGTGTAGGTGCCGCCGGCGGGCAGGTAGCGCTTGCGCGTCGCGCGCATCGGATCCGCGAGCAGGCGCTCCAGCTCGGGATCGAGCATCGGCTTGCCGGAGGAGGAGGCGGTCTTCTCGGGTCGCTCCGCATCCTCGTCCTCTTCCTCGGCCGCGGGAGTGGGTGAGGGGGCCGGGCTCGGGGACTTCATGGACTTCGCCGTCTTCTCGGCCAGGGCCTTCTCGCGCGCTTCCTTGTCACGTGCCTTCGCCTTCGCCACGGCTTCCGCCGCGTCCGCCCGCTTGGGATCGACGCCGAGGTCGTACGCCAGCACGTTCATCCCCGGCTGCGCGGTGTCCGTGACCTCCTGCCAGACGCTGCCGTTCTCGTCCTTGACCGACAAGGTGACGGGCCCGGCGGCGCGCGCCCAGTAGGCGATGCGCGCCACCACCGACTGGCGCGGCCACGTGATCCACGGATGCTCGCCATAGCCGCGGCCGGGGTTGCCGGGCACGTCCTTGATCGGGAAGACGAAGACCGCCTTGCCCATCACCTCGGGCGTGAGCTTGCGGAGGGGAGCGGCCTCCGTCAGGTACACGCTGCGGCCGTGGGTCGCGAGCACGAGGTCGCCTTCGCGGGGATGGACCTGCAGGTCATGGACGGGCACGTGGGGGAGGCCGCCCGCCATCGCCATCCACGTCTGGCCGGAATCGAGCGACACGAACACGCCCATGTCGGTGCCGACGTAGAGGAGGTTCTTCGCCTTCGGGTCCTCGCGGACGGTGTTCACCGGCTCCGCGGGCAGGCCCGCGGCCAGGGACTGCCAGGTCTTGCCGTAGTCCGTCGAGCGGAAGACGTAGGGCGAGAACTCGTCGTCGCGATAGCCGCTCTGACTGACGTACACCGTGCCTTCGTCGAAGCTGGAGGCGACCACGCGGGTGACCCAGCGCCCGGGAGCGAGCCCGTTGGAGAGATCGCTCCAGTTGAGCCCACCGTCGCGCGTGAGCCAGACCTTGCCTTCGTCCGTGCCCGCGTAGAGGAGGCCGAAGCGCTTGGGCGACTCGCTCACGGTGGTGATCGTGCCGAACGGCACGTCGCCCTGCTCTGGGCTCGACGTGAGGTCGCCCGAGATCGCTTCCCAGGTCTCGCCGCGGTCGAAAGACCGGTAGAGCCGATTGGCTCCGTAGTAGACGATCTCGCGCGAGTGCGGCGAGACGACGAGCGGCGTGACCCAGTTGTAGCGGAGGGGCTTCTCCTTCTTTTCCGCGCTCAGCTCGGGGCGGGGCCGGATGCGGGTGCGATCGCCGGTCTTGAGGTTCAGGCGCGCGGAATAGCCGAACTGGTAGCCGGCGTAGACGAGCCGTAGATCGACTTCCAGGCCGAGGGATCGCTCTTGCCCGGAACGAACGTCGACGGGCCGCGCATGACGCCGTTGTCCTGCAGACCGCCCACGATGTTGTAGGGCTTGGCGTCGTCGAGGGCGAGGGTGGTGAACTGGCCGACGGGCAGGTTGTTGACCTTCGTCCAGGTCTGGCCCCGGTCGAACGACAGGTTCAGCCCGCCGTCGTTGCCGAGGGCGAGCCGCTGCGGCGCGCGGGGATCCACGAACAGGACGTGATGGTCCACGTGCACGCCGCGCTGGTCCAGCCCGTTCCACGTCTTGCCGCCGTCGGATGAGCCCAGCATGGGCACGCCCCCGAAGTAGATCCGGTCGGCGTCGGTCGGATCCACGCTGATGCGGCCGAAATAGTAGCCGTAGGAGTAGTAGATCTTCTCGAGGCGGCCTCGGTGGGTGCGGGCCCAGGTGGCCCCCCCGTCGTCCGTGCGGTAGATCTCGGATCCCTCGATCTGGCGCTCGAACAGGTCGCGGTTGGCGTCGCTGAGGTACGCGATCAGGTCGGCGATGGTGATCTTGCCGGCCTTGACGTCGCGCTTGAGGGCCGCCGCCTTGAGCGACTTGGGGAAGTCGTAGCGGCGGAGGAAGCGCGTCACGACCGCATCGTCGAGGCGCGCGAAGGCGTCCGCCGAGAGAGGGCGGAGGCGCCGCGCGGTCAGCTCGCCGGGAGGCGTCTCCTCGTCGAGGGGGTCGGACTCCGGCC